>CALDSE010000032.1 GCA_937911175.1 uncultured Sediminibacterium sp. | reverse complement strand
ATTTCTAATAGTTTGTCTTATCGAATTTATATTAATAAAAAACAAACATCTTATTTTGCTTTAGGAATTGGTTATTCTATTCTGACAAGAACTTTAGATGCATCTCTTTTAAGCTTCGGAGATCAATATAATTCCGGTAGACTATTTAATTCTTCTAGTTTAGAGGCCATAAGTAAGTACCCCACTAAATATACCACCAATGCAGGTTTTATGTATGGATATCAATCTGAAAAAAGTTTTTTCCAAATAGGAGCAAGTGAATTTCTATTGAATAGAACAACCAATACTATTATTAACAATGAGCCTAATCAAAATTATCAATTTTTAGCTTTATTTAATCTTGAATATCAACTAACAGACAATAAGACTCTTTTATTTCATGCAGACTACCAAAACAGATTAGAAAAAGAGTTTTTTTATGCTGGTGCAGCTGTGGGACTTCCCCTTAATAAAGAAATGAATAGAGCTTATTTTGGATGCTTTTATAGAAATAAAGATGCTATAATACCCTATGTAGGTTTAATGTATAATAAATATAAAATTGGGCTTACTTATGATATTTATAGTAATAGCTTAACTTCCTCTAACTTAAGACCTCAGACAATTGAATTCTCTTTGTCTACTTCTTTAGGTCGGAAATTTTCAGAAAATTTGAAAAGCTTATTTGATTAAAAAAGCCTTCCCGATAAATCGAGAAGGCTTGGTGACCGCGTTAGGATTCAAACCTAAAACCCCCTCATCCGTAGTGAGGTACTCTATTCAGTTGAGCTACGCAGCCATTTCCCTAGTTAAAGGGGTTGCAAATATACTTTAAAATCCCATTTTACCCAAGTAAAAACCCTAAATAAGGGCTAGAATCTAATAATGCCATCTCACAAATGCCTCAATAGCAGCGTATTTGGTTAATCCTAGACTTGCATATAAGTCGGCTGTATTGGCGTTCCTAATTTCTGCTCTCTGCCAGAATTCCCTTGAATCGCTGCCCTGGAATGGAACACTATCTTTTTGTGATTGATGTATAAATATACCAAATCTCTTTTTCAATACTTGATCAGGGCTCATAGGTACCGCCATTTCAATTTCAGAAACAGCCCACTCTTGCCAAGCGCCTTTATATAACCAAACCCAGCAATCCTTCACCCAAGTTTCTCCAGATGCTTTTAATCTGCGCAGGCTTTCAAATATAATTTCTAAACATACTTTATGCGTACCATGTGGGTCGGCTAAATCTCCAGCACAATATACTTGATGAGGTTTTAATTCATTTAATAAGTCCATGGTGATTCTTATATCTAATTCACTCATTGGTTTTTTATCAATAGTACCTGTCTCGTAAAAAGGTAAGTCTAAGAAATGGTAGTTCGTATCTTTTAAACCGACATATCTACAAGTGGCTTTGGCTTCACATCTTCTAATCAATCCTTTAATAGCTCTAATTTCTGCGGTGTCTAAATGAGTAGATTGCTTCTCGGCTAAAAATTTACGTGCATTGATTAAAATTTCTTGACTCTTTTTATTATCAATACCAAATAGGTCTTCAAAGCCTACTGCAAAATCTAAGAAGCGTGTAACGAATTCATCAGTGACTGCAATATTACCAGAAGTTTGATACGCTACATGTACATCATGTCCTTGTTCTTGCAGGCGCATAAAGGTACCGCCCATACTAATGATATCATCATCGGGGTGGGGAGAGAAAATCAACACTTTCTTTGGGTGCGGTGCACTGCGCTCTGGATGTGCTGGAATAACTGCATTCGGTTTCCCACCTGGCCAACCCGTAATAGTATCGCGCAACATATAAAACACTTGCAAATTAATATCGTATACCGATTCTTTTAAAACCAATAAGTCGGATAAACTATTCTCTTTATAATCGTCGGCTGTTAAACTAAGCACCGTCTTGCCTAATTTTAAGGCTAGGCTAATGACAGCACTTTTAATCATATTGGGTGTCCACTCGTTGGAGCCCGTTAACCAGGGTGCTTTATTTCTTGTTAAATCGGAGGAAGCCAATTCGTCAATAACGAATGTACAATCATCGTGATTTTGTAAAACAGTTGCAGGAATTTGTTCAGTTACATCCCCTTCAATAGATTTAGCTACAATGGAAGCCTTATCACCCCAAGCTAGTAAAACTATTTTTTTGGCCTTCATGATACTGCTAATACCCACGGTGATAGCTAGTTTAGGCACTTTGTTTAAATCATGGAATTCATAGGTGTTTGCTATTCTGGTTTGTTGGTCTAAATGAATGACTCTAGTTTTTGAATGAAAGCTAGAACCCGGCTCATTAAATCCAATATGTCCATTTTTCCCAATACCTAATATTTGCAAATCAATGCCGCCTATTTTTTCAATAGTTTGTTCGTAGGCGATACAAGATTCTTTTAAATTTTCTTTTGTCCATTCTCCATTAGGTAGGTGAATGTTTTTAGGATCAATATCTACTAAATCAAATAAGTGACGGTGCATAAAGCTCCAATAACTTTGGTAAGCCGATTTTTCAATAGGGTAGTATTCATCTAAATTAATGGTTACTACATTTTTAAAGCTAAGTCCTTCTTCTTTATGCAGTCTTACCAATTCCTTATACAATAAAATTGGAGTGGTGCCTGTAGCCATTCCTAAAACACAGGGTAGTTTTTTTGCTTGCTTCTCTTTAATGAGTGCAGCTATTTGAGCAGCTACAGCATTAGATCCTTCTGTTGAGTTTTTGTAAATCTGAACAGGAATTTTTTCAAAAGATTCTAGCATAAAATTATTTTTTAATTAATCTACCTTGGTAATTTTTATCATATTAGTAGGTAAGTGTAATTGAACAGGGGTACTTCCTGTATTCACCACTATATCATCTTTTTTAACAAATCCGTTTTTCTTTAAAATTTGAATTTGGTCTTTGATAATACTATCTAAACTTTCTTCTTTATTATAGTAGAATGCTTTTACACCCCAGCTTAAACTTAATTGATTCATTAAGCTCCTTTCTTTGGTGAAAATAAATAAAGGCGATTTAGGTCTAAAGCTACTTAACATGAAAGCAGTATACCCACTTTGTGTCATGCCTATTAATGCTTGTGCATTACTTTCGTCAGATAACTGACAACCGCTATAACATAAGGCGTCACTTACAAAAGAAGGAGAATGGGGCTGTGGTTTTAAGTCTTCAGAACGGTTGTATTTGTAACCATGTTCTTCTACTTCATTGATAATTTTGCGCATGGTCTCAATAACTAGCACAGGAAACTGACCGGTAGCCGTTTCTCCACTTAACATCACCGCATCAGCACCTTCAATAACTGCATTGGCCACGTCGGTAATTTCACTACGATTAGGTTTCACTCTATCAATCATGCTTTCCATCATTTGTGTTGCCACAATAACAGGCTTCGCACGGTGTATACATTTTCTAATGAGTTCTTTTTGAATCAAAGGAATTTTCTCTACTGGAAGCTCAACGCCTAAGTCGCCGCGGGCAATCATAATGGCATCGCTAGAAATGATAATATCTCTGATATTCGTTAAGGCTTCAGGCATTTCAATTTTAGCTATAATTTTGGCCTTGCTCTTATGTTTGTCTAAGATGGCTCTTAGCATTTCAATATCGGCCACTCTTTTTACAAAGCTTAAGGCTACCCAGTCTAATTCTTCTTTAATAATAAAAGCGGCATCTTCTAAATCTTTGTCTGTAAGTGCCGGTAATGAAATTTTTGTATCAGGTAGGTTAATTCCTTTTTTAGAAGAAATAATACCCCCTAAGGTTACTTTTACTTTTACATCACCATTTTTTTCTACACTATGAACCTTCACTTCAATCTTTCCATCGTCAATCATGATTAAGTTGTTCACCACCACATCGCCAGCTAGGTTAGGGTAGGATACATATATTTTCTCCATTGTGCCAACACATTTCTCATTGGTGAATGTTAATACATCTCCTTCTTTTACTTCTAAGCGGTTATTTTCAATTTCACCAACTCTTAATTTAGGGCCTTGTAAATCACCTAGTATAGCAACAGTGCATCCTAATTCTTCATTAATGCCTCTAATGTTGTCAATAATTTTTTTCTTATCCTCGTGACTTCCATGAGAAAAATTTAATCTAAAAACATTTACACCCGCAATTACTAAATTTTTTAATTGGTCATAGGTGTCACAAGCTGGGCCTACTGTTGCGACAATTTTAGTTCTGTGATGGGGTTGTTTAAATTCGTTTTTGCTCATTTTGTGTTTGGGGTTATTTTACTTTTTTATTTTTATCTTTTTCTTTTCTTCTGTTTTCTTCTCTTTCTTTACGCTACTTTATTTGAATCTTTCAGTTCCTAATGCAATTAATCTAGCCTCACTAATTATATTTTTAGTTTAGCTAGCTAATATTTTTACAATTCTTAACCATTCTTCAGAAATTTTTTGTTTTGCTTTTACAGCATTGTCAAGTGGTGTGTATTTCATTTTATTATCTTCAATACCCACCATTACATTATGCGTTCCGTTGATTAAACATTCAACAGCATGGTAACCCATTCTGCTCGCAATTAAACGGTCAAGGCAACTAGGGGAGCCCCCTCTTTGAATATGACCTAAAATACAAACACGCACATCTGCATTTGGTAATTTTTCTTTAATGAAATTTCCCACCTGTGTGCCACCACCAAACTCATCACCTTCGGCTACCACTATTAAGTTGACTAATTTTTTTCTTTTCTCTTTCTCCGTTAAAGAAGTAATCATGGCTTCCATATCTGTTTTAGATTCTGGAATTAATATATTCTCTGCACCTGTGGCAATTCCACTATGAAGTGCAATATAACCTGCGTCACGTCCCATTACTTCTACGACGAATAAACGGTCATGTGCATCGGCTGTATCTCTAATTTTGTCAATAGCTTCTACTGCAGTGTTTACGGCTGTATCAAATCCAATGGTAAAATCACTTCCTGCAATATCTTTATCAATAGTGCCTGGTATACCTATACAAGGAATATCAAATTCATGACTAAATTTTTGTGCTCCTTTAAAACTTCCATCTCCTCCAATAACCACTATACCATCAATGCCTCTTTTCTTTAAATTCTCGTAGGCAGTCTTTCTTCCTTCTGTTTCGAAGAATTGTGCGCTTCTGGCTGTTTTTAAAATGGTACCCCCTCTTTGAATAATATTACCCACCGACTTTGAGTACATTTCAAAAATATCATCGTCAATCATTCCATTATATCCCCTAGCTACTCCAAAAACTTGTAGCCCATGATAAATGCTGGTTCTAACTACAGCCCTAATGGCGGCATTCATGCCGGGGGAGTCTCCACCAGAGGTTAAAACTGCGATTTTGCTTACTTTTTTAGCAGACATAATTTTCAATTGATCATTAATGTATTGATTTACAATAGTAATACCAATACGATGTAAAAGAAACCGAGCTACAAATTTAATCAATTGAGCCCAATTTTCCATTCAATTTATGAACAGTTTTGTCATGCTAACGCCTGTTATTAATAAGGGGTAAAAACTTTCTAAAGTGTATACAATCAAACCATTATAAAGCCTAATTCAATATTAGGCGGGGCTTAAATAGATTTCAGCCATCATACATCTTGTGCTACCACCCCCCAAGGCTTCAATGGTGGGGATAGATATGGGAAGAAGGGGATTGTATTTTTCTAAGCTTTTTAGCTGTGCTGTATGGAGCGATTTGTAGGCTTGCTCCGACATTATTAAATGAGGTTTTTCAGTAATGTCAAATACTTGTAACATATTGCCTGCAAAGTGATTTAGTTGATCCTGGCTAATCTCAATGACTTCTTTATTAGTTCGTGCAAAGCTATCTAGTAGCATTTGTCTTTCTTGCTCATTGGGAATACTGTCTAAACATATGACCACAAATTGATTAGCCATGCACATTAGTACATTGGTGTGATAAATGGGTTGAGCTTTATCATCTACTGCTTTAAAAGTAATTGGTTTGAATTGCATTTTATCGCACCAAGAAATAAAGGCCTCTTTATCTAATCTTTCAGATAAACATCCATAGGCTATTTTATTTTGATGGTCTAGTACCATACTGCCTGTACCTTCTAAAAAGATTCCTTCTTTTTCTAAGTCAGTTAAATCCAATGTGTTTTCAATTTTATAATTAGATTGTAAAAATTCTATGACGCTTGATTTTCTTTCAGCTCTTCTATTTTCTGCATACATAGGATACAAGCAAAGTGTTCCATTAGTATGGGTGGAAACCCAATTGTTGGGAAATATAGAATCGGGGGTAGAAGGGTCCTTGGTGTCTTGTACCACATTTACTTTAATTTGATGGGCGCGCAATTTTTCCACCATCGCATCAAATTCAGCAATAGCTAATTCATTGGCATTTTCAATATTGATATTAGATTGAAAAAAATTATTGGCAGCCGTTTGCTGATTAAAATAAAATTGAAAAGGTCGAACCATTAAAATTTCCATATCCTATTTTTATTAAAATAAATTATATTAGATAGCCGTTCTTTCAATAGGCATACTCATACAATGAAATCCACCTCTTGCTCTTGATAATTCTGCAGAAGGCATAAGTATAATGGTGTTTTGAATAGTACTAGGGCTTTTGTTTCCTTTTTCAAAATCTATTAATAATTCTTTTACATGTACTACTTCAAAACCCTTATTCTTAAAGGCTTCTACGGTTTTGTCGTTTCGGTCATAACCAAGTACCACCCCTTCTTTTAAGGCAAGTAGATTGCAGGAATCTGTCCATTGTTCTCTGGCATTGTAGGGGAATTCATTGTTACCAGAATAAATAAATTGGGCGCCGTTTTTACAACCAAAGTCTTCTTTGCTTATTTCATCTAAGAGTTGTTCTAAATCGTTAATGATGGTGGGGCTATTTTGTTTGGCTCTTTCAAATTTCCAAATAGTCACCGATTCTTTTTGTGTACTTTTAAAGAATTGGCTTACTTGATTATTTTGTTTGTCTTGCAAGCCCTCTTTAGAAAAATTACCTAATATTACCCAGGTGTCTTTTTTAACCTGGGTAAATATGGTATCAATATGCATGTAGTCTCTTTTCTTAGGAATTTTGACAATGCTTATTTTATCTACCAATGCTTTACTAAATAAAATTTCAGTGAGTTGAATAGCTGCACTCATACTTGTCCTTTCACTTACCCCTATAATTACATGTTGTGGTGAAATCATCATGATGTCACCTCCTTCAAGGGTTACTTTCTCCTCATTCTCTTTTTCGTTTAAAAGCGCAATAGGATCCTTTTGAGAAAGTTCAATTATAAAAGAACTACTTTTTTTAAATAAGGGGTGATAATGAAATAAATATTTTGCAAATAAGGCTTCTCTTTTTCTGGCTAGTTTGGCGGGCTTGTTTAAAACCAAATGGTCTTTAATGACAATACCAATATCTCTTGTAAAAATAAAATTAGGAATAGGAGGGAAGAGCAATTCATTTTGAATATCGACACCCGATAAAAAAGTAGAAGCTAGTTTGGCAGGGGTATACTTTTTTAGATCTTCTTGTAGTTGATAGCTGCAACCCTCAATAGCCGCCACCGCTGCAATAAGTTGGTTTTTAATATCGGCATTCTCTAAAATACTCGCTAATAACCATTCTATTTCTAAAACTTTTTCAGAGGCGTGAAAATGGGGGTGACCTGGTTTGTAAAAGGCACGATCGTTTTTAGGATCGTCAATGAAATGCATACCAGGCTTCATTTTTTCAGGGTCTAAAAAATAAAGAAGTAGTTTGGTGTAGTAATCATATTCGTTTTCACGAATACTTTTTAAATGAACAATATCTTCAAATAGCCAATCCTGTGCTTTAGAGGGTATTACTTTACCTAAGCCTTTGTCGGGGCTGTGAACAAGTAATCTTTTAAGTTCGCCAATTTCTGAATGAACAGACAATATATTTTCTTGCATAAGAACAATTATTAAAATAAATTTAACCCTTTTTATTTGCTTTCCAATATCAATAAATCGTTAAAAGCAATTTCGTATTCCTTGTTCATAGACCTAATTAATGCATTTTTATCTTGGTAGCTTTTTTCTACAATATGCATTTTAGCAGGATCTGCATATATAGCAGGGTTGGCCATTTCTAATTCAATAGCTGCTTTTTCTGTGTGTAAGATTTCTATATTATGCTCAATTTGTGAGATCACTTTTTGTAATTTTTGAATTTGCTTTTGCAAATCCTTGTCAATGGCTTGAGGCTTTATTTCTACTGGCGCGACAACTTCTTGCTTAGCTTGCTTGCGTGTATCTTTAGACCCTGTATTTTTAGCAGGTTCTGCTAATTGTGCCTTTTGTTTTGCCATTCTCTCTTTCCATTCTAACCATTCTTTATAATCGCCTTTGAATTCAATAATTTTTTCATCTTCAATTTCCCAAATTTTATTAGCAGTCTTTGAAATAAAATAACGGTCGTGACTTACTAATATAATAGTACCATCATATTTAGTAAGGGCTTCTGCTAATAATTCAACGGTGACCATGTCTAAGTGGTTAGTAGGCTCATCTAGCATTAAGAAATTAGCCTTACTAATAATAGTTTTAGTAAGGGCAACTCTTGCTTTTTCTCCTCCACTAAGTACTTTAATTTTTTTATCAATTTCATCCCCTCCAAATAAGAAACAACCTAATAAGGCGCGTAGTTCTAATTCAGTATTTTTAGTGCCACATTCTTGCACTTCTTTTAAAATAGTATTGTTTAAGTTCAAAGACTCTAATTGGTGTTGCGCATAAAAACTCTCTTCTACATTATGGCCCCAAACTCTTTCTCCATCGAACTTTTCCATACCTGCCACAATTCTAAGTAGGGTAGACTTTCCTTTTCCATTGGCACCAATGAGTGCAATCTTATCGCCTCTTTCAATTTCTGCAAAGGCATTATCTAAAATTTGAACATTTGGGAAAGCCTTGCCTACACCTTTTAAGTCTACTAATACTTTGCCTGGTGTTTTATCTACCGCAAAATTGATTCTAATATTAGGTCTCTCAATTTTAACATCTTCAATCACATCTAATTTATCCAAGCGCTTTTGAATTGACTGTGCCTGCGCTGCTTTAGAAGCCTTGGCTTTAAATCTTTCAATAAACTTTTCTTGTTGCTTGATATAATCTTGTTGATTCTCAAAAGCGCGTTGTTGTATTTCTACTCTTTGTTCTTTTTCAATTTCATAATGCTCGTAATCGCCTGTGTAAAAATGTAATTGTTGTTGATACACTTCTACAATTTTATTCACCATTTTATTTAAAAAGTACTTATCGTGACTTACAATAACTACACTTCCTTTATAATGCAATAAATATTTTTCTAACCATTCGATACTAGGTAAGTCTAAGTGGTTGGTAGGCTCATCTAATAATAATACATCGGGTTGTTGCAAAATCATTTTTGCAAGTAGTACGCGCATTCTCCAACCTCCACTAAATTCTTTATAAGGGCGAGATAAGTCTTTAATCGCAAATCCTAGTCCATGTAAAACTTCTTCTGCTTTATGGTTAATATTATAGCCATCTAGTAAATCAATTTCGTGTAAGGCATCGGTGTATTTAATAAGTAAATCGTTGTCCTCAGAATTCGCTTCTAATTCTTTGCCTAGTTGTTCCACTTCTTTTTCAAGTTCACGCACTCTTTCAAAAGCGCCCAAGGCTACTTCGGTAATAGATTCGTTGGTATCAAAACTTAATAAGTCCTGGTGTAAATAGCCAATGGTGGTATCTCTTCCTTTTTCAACCGTTCCTTTGCTGGGGGTGAGTTGCCCTACCAAAATTTTCAATAAAGTAGACTTACCCGTACCATTATATCCAATTAGACCAATGCGTTCGCCTGGTTGGATGGACCAATTCGCCTCACTCACAATTACTCTTGCCCCAAACTCAAATGTCAAATTCTGTAAACCTATTAGCATGTTTTTTCAATTCAGACCGCAAAGTTAGCAAGTTGGACAATCTAATTATGCATAAATTTGGAAAAAGATTCTATGAAGCCCTTTTTCTTTATCCTTTTTGCCTTTTTAGTGATGGCTTGTGATAGTCCCGAAGACCCTGCTATCAATAAGCAGCTATGGGCCTTTAGCCCTCAAAATAACCAAGGAAGTTTTGACAAAGCCCTGATGCCATTATTAAATAATTACCAAGAATTATTAAAAGGGCTAGCGGCAGGTGATACCGCTTATATTTTCAATGCGGCAAAAACACTTATTCAATTAACCGATTCTTTTCCTACAGCTGCTATTAGTTTTAAAGATAGTTTATTGCATGAGCAGGCTAAACAATCTTTAAATAATATCAATGCTGAATTACAAGGACTCCTAGCTGAGCAAAGTTTGCCCGCGCTAAATATGGCCACACATATGGTGTCTATTCAGTTTTTGAATTTACTAGCCACAGTGGGTTATCAAGAAAAGAATATTTATGTATTTAATGTGCAGGATGAAAAACTAGAGGATGGAATGATTTGGTTTGGATGGAATAAGACAAGTAATGATCCCTATCATTCAAATAGAAAAGGTGAAATAGTAGCGCAACAGTTACTACAAGAATAAAGCTATTGGCTTGGTTTTTTTAGTTCAAAAATAATCATGGCATTTACACTTAAAGTAGAGGTAATATAAATTTCTTGTCTACTGGTTCCATCTTTTACAACCATGAGTGCAGTATTGGGAGGCACCGTACCTAAATTATGTGCAACAATAATTATTTCATGACGATTATTGTCTTTGTTAAAATTAACATCAAAATGAGTGGCCTTGTAGCTTAGTCTTTTATTTTCTAGCAATAAAACTTTATTATCAAAAATCATAATGGTGTCGTTGTCAATGGTGCCATTATCGTATAAGTCAATACTAATAGAAGGGCTATTGATAATAACTTGTTTCACTAATTTATTTTCTCTGCCTACTAAAACCCAAGGCAGTATTTGGCCAGAAGACTTACTGGCGCTGGTATTTGGGCTAGCACTTGTTTCATTAATAGCAGCTGCTTTAGTATTCTCTTGTAAAGCATTCACTGCACTAGTTGGAGCAGCAGCTTTTTGAATAGGAGTGCTAGTAGTAGCCTGAATAGAACTTGCTTGCGTAGCGTTTGGCTTTGTTGTCGAATTTGACTTTGTGGTAGTATTTGGTTTTGTTGTATTTGTTAATTTAAAAGTATTCGTCTGATTGGTCTTAGTAAGTACTTGTTTGACTATTTCTGTTTGTTGAGCAGGCTTAGTTTTATTTTCTTTTTGTAGAGAGGTATTTTTCGCAAGTTTCTCTTTGGCAACTATTTTATTAGCATTCGTAGTTGTAGGAACTGAAGTTTTTGCACTAAACTCTTTTACAATAGGACCTTCTTTTTCTAAATACACTTTTCCGCCGCCACAATCTTTTCCAGAGAGTTCGTTAGTAGCGGTGTAACTACCTTCTAGAATTTCGTAACCTCTCACCACTCGGTAGTTCAAAAAATTAGACATTAAACAAGCTTCAAAATTCCCCACTAATTTTTTCTTATTTAAACTTGTTTCTGTAATACTTACTAGCTGCGTATTTTCCGAATGCATTCCAGTAGCCAATGCATTGGCTGTAAAATTATTGGATATTTTAGAGTAGGTGCTGGCCGTTAGGGTATGGTCGGGGTTTTCTTTAATAACAATTTCGTAGGTAACAATTCTACCATCGAGGTCACGACTAGGTGTAAAATACCCTTTCCATTTCCCAGTTAGGTCTTGGCCCATAACGAGGGTGGGTAAGCATAAGGGTAACAATAAATATACTAGGCGGCGCATATTACAAAGCTATGTATAAAATATGAACCGCATTTGTTACCTTTGCGGACATATATTATAGTTAAAAAACATGGTTCAAATTCAATTTCCAGACGGCGCGGTGAGATCCTACGAAAAAGGGATTACTGCATTAGGTATCGCTAAATCCATTAGTGAAGGATTGGCAAAAAAAGTATTAGCAGCTTCAGTAAATGGAGAGGTATATGATGCAACGCGTGCAATTAACGAAGACGCAGCCTTAAAATTATTAACCTGGGACGACGCCGATGGTAAAAATACTTTCTGGCATTCTTCTGCACATTTATTAGCAGAAGCGGTTGAAATGCAATTTCCTGGTGCTAAATTTTGGGTAGGTCCCGCATTGGAAAAAGGCTTTTATTATGATATTGATTTAGGCGATAAAACCATTAGAGAAGAAGATGTTTTATTGCTTGAAAAAAAGATGAATGAATTAGCCAAGCAAGCCAACGCTTACATTCGTAAAGAAATGTCTAAGGCAGAAGCAACTGCTTATTTCACAGAAAAAAAAGATGAATACAAATTAGATTTATTATCGGGCTTAGAGGATGGTAGTATTACTTTTTATTCACAAGGTGCTTTTACCGATTTATGTCGTGGACCACATATTCCAAATACTTCTTTTATTAAAGCCATCAAAATTACCAATATCGCAGGAGCGTTTTGGAAAGGCGATGAGAAAAATAAAATGTTGACAAGGGTATATGGAATTACTTTCCCGAATCAAAAAGAATTGGATGAATATTTATTGCTTTTAGAAGAAGCTAAAAAAAGAGATCACCGTAAACTTGGAAAAGAATTAGGTATTTATACCATGGATGATGATGTAGGGCCTGGTCTTCCTTTATGGATGCCGAACGGAACCATTATTATTGAAGAACTAGAAAATTTAGCCAAACAAACAGAAGAGGATGCAGGCTACAAGCGAGTAGTGACGCCACATATAGCTAAGGAGAGCATGTATATTAAGAGTGGTCACTTACCTTATTATGAAGATAGTATGTTCCCTCCGATGGAATTAGATGGCACCAAATATTATTTAAAAGCAATGAACTGTCCACATCATCATAAAATTTTTGATGCAGAACCTAAAAGCTATAAAGACATGCCACTTCGTTTAGCGGAGTATGGAACTTGTTATAGATATGAACAAAGCGGAGAGTTGTTTGGACTTATGCGTGTGCGTTGTTTGCATATGAACGATGCGCATATTTATTGTACCAAAGAACAATTTGCACAAGAGTTCAAAGCAGTGAATGAAATGTATTTAAAGTATTTCAAAATTTTTGGCATTGATAAATACGTGATGCGTTTAAGTTTGCATGATCCTAAAAAATTAGGACAGAAATATATTAATGAACCTGAACTTTGGTTAGAAACTGAAGCCATGGTGCGTGCGGTATTAATTGAAACAGGCACGCCTTTTGTAGAAGTGCAAGACGAAGGTGCTTTTTACGGACCAAAAATTGATGTGCAAATTTGGAGTATCATTGGAAGAGAATTTACATTGGCTACCAACCAAGTCGATTTTGCGCAAGGAAAAAGATTCAACTTAAGCTTTACCAATAAAGACAACGAACCTGAAACACCCTTAATTATTCATCGTGCGCCTTTAGGAACGCACGAGCGTTTTATTGGATTTTTATTGGAGCATTATGCAGGTAAGTTTCCCGTTTGGTTAGCGCCATTGCAGGTGAAAATTTTACCCATCAGTGATAAGTTTATGCCTTATGCCGAGCAGGTGTTTGCCCAATTTAAAAAAGCAGGGGTGCGTGTGGAAATTGATGACAGAAATGAAAAAATTGGAAAAAAGATTAGAGATACTGAAATCATGAAAGTGCCTTATATGCTAGTGATTGGCGAGAAAGAAGTTGCTGAAAATAAGTTATCTATTAGACGTCAAGGAAAAGGCGATTTAGGTATGCTAGACAAGGATTTATTCCTAAATCAGGTACTTGAAGAAATCAAAGAAAGATTGGCGCCTATATCATAACAAAGACTATCTTTACAAAACTTAATAAACGTTTAATTACTTAATGGCATTACCGAACAGAGGACCCAGATTTAACCCAAGGTTTCAAAGACAACAAGAACCAGAGCATCGCATTAATGATCGCATTCGAGTTCCACAAATCAGATTAGTTGGAGACAACATTACAGTGGGTGTTTACAATACTCAAGATGCGCTGAAAATAGCTGCAGACCAAGGTTTGGACCTAGTGGAGATTTCTCCAACTGCCGATCCCCCAGTATGTAAAGTCATTGATTATAAGAAATTCCTTTACGAGAAAAAGCGTAAGGAAAAAGAGATGAAGGCAAACTCAAAACAATCTGAGATTAAAGAGATTCGTTTTACACCAGGTACCGACGATCACGATTTCGATTTCAAGGCAAAACACGCAGAGAAATTTTTACAAGACGGTAATAAGGTGAAAGCCTATGTTCAATTTAAAGGTCGTGCCATCATGTTCCAGGACAGAGGTCAACTACTTTTATTGAAATTTGCTGAGCGTTTAGCCGAGGCTGGAACTTTGGAAAGTATGCCTAAATTAGAAGGAAAGAGAATGTTTGCTATTTTTCAACCTAAAGCAGGTGGGAAGAAGAAGCCTACATCTTAATAAACCATTGATTTTCAACCTATTTATACAATGAGTCATCTCAATACATGGAATGGCTCATTTTTTTTGCCATCTCGCTATTTGCGCGTACCTTCGCCATCCATTTCCCACAAGGCTCAACAAGTGCACTGCCTGAGCAGCGCCGCCAGTAGGGAGTAATCGTAAAGATTATATAATGCCAAAAGTTAAAACTAACTCGAGCGCGAAAAAGCGTTTTAAAGTTACCGGAACCGGTGAAATCACCTTCCAAAAAGCCTTCAAAAGACACATTCTTACCAAAAAATCTACAAAGCGCAAAAGAGCGATGAGAAAAAAAGGACTTGTTGGGTCAACTAACAAAGACTTCGTTCTTCGTCTATTAAGATTAAAAGGATAGATTCAAAGAATAGTCAAACACTTAACCAGACTAAGGTTTATTTAAACAAAATTTAATTCACCGGATCCAATCAACAACTTGATAAGTAGGATTCAAAAAAATATTAATTATGCCACGTTCAAAAAATGCCGTTGCATCGAGAGCAAGAAGAAAAAAGATATTCGAACAAGCGAAAGGTTTTTATGGTAAACGTAAAAACGTTTATACCGTTGCCAAAAACGTATTAGAGAAAGGTTTAACTTATGCTTATGTAGGCCGTAAGTTGAAAAAGCGTGAGTACCGTACTTTATGGATTGCGCGTATCAATGCAGCAGTGCGTGAAGAAGGGCTTACTTACAGCCAATTCATTAACCTTTTAGCAAAGAAAGGATCTGATTTAAACCGTAAGGTTTTAGCAGACTTAGCAATGAACGAGCCAGCAAGCTTCAAAGCCTTGGTTCAATCTGTGAAGTAGTTCCATTCTCAAAATTTTAAAGCTCCAGTCCGACTTTGTCGAATTGGAGCTTTTTTATTTTCGCTCAATCTTCAACACTAAGTTCCGCCCAAATTTCAGCCCAAAATTTCCGCCCCCAATATCCGTTCAAATAACTATTTTTGTTCTCTAAAAATAACAAGCTAACACCCCTGTTTAAAAATGAACAATACCTACACCTCGTTGGTTAATCAAACCTTTCATTTTCCCCAAGAAGGTTTTGATGTGGATGATAATGGTTATTTACAATTTAATGGAGTAGATCTTAAAGCCATTATTGAAAAACATGGTACTCCCTTAAAATTAACTTACATGCCTAAAATTGGCATGCAAATTAAAAAAGCAAAGCAAATGTTTGCAGCTGCTTTTAAAAAACATAAGTACGAGGGGGAATATTTTTATTGTTATTGCACTAAGAGTTCACACTTTTCATTTATTGTGGAAGAGGCCTTGTCTCACAATGTAAATTTAGAAACTTCTTTTGCTTACGATATTGATATCATCAACCAATTGTATAAGCGTAGAAAAATTAATAAAGATATTTTCATTATTTGCAATGGCTACAAGCAGAAATTGTACATGAGTAGAATTTCTAAATTAATTAATACAGGATTCAAAAATGTAATACCTGTTTTAGATAATAAAGAAGAGTTGCAATTTTATAAGCGAAATACCAAAGAGCCTTTTAAATTGGGTATTAGAGTAGCTTCTGAAGAAGAGCCTAGTTTTCCTTTCTATACTTCACGCTTAGGCATTAGAGCTAAGGATATTCTTGAATTTTATGTAGATGAGATTGAGGGGTATGAAGATAAGTTTCAATTAAAAATGTTGCATATCTTTTTAAACAAGGGCATTAAAGATGATATCTATTATTGGTCTGAATTAAACAAGATTATCAACTTGTATTGCCAGCTTAAAAAAATATGTCCTGAATTAGATTCTATAAATATTGGCGGTGGTTTCCCTATTAAGCATTCATTAGGTTTTGAATATGATTATCAATTCATCATTAATGAAATTGTATCCAATATTAAGAAGGCTTGTAAAAAGGCAAAAGTGCCAATGCCAAATATTTATACTGAATTTGGAAGCTATACAGTAGGAGAGAGCATGGCGCATATTTACAAGGTACTTGCTGAGAAGAAACAAAACGATAGAGAGTGTTGGTATATGATTGATTCTTCCTTTATTACCACTTTACCTGATACCTGGGGTATTGGTGAAAAGTTTTTGATGTTGCCGGTAAATAAATGGGAGAATGATTATCAACGTGTGGTATTAGGTGGACTTACTTGCGATAGTCATGATTATTATGATTCAGAAGAACATATCAATGAGGTATTCTTACCCAAATTGAAAAATGACTTATTAGAAGACAAGGCCGAAGAGAATAATGAATCTTTATATGTAGGATTTTTCCATACAGGGGCTTATCAAGATCAAATTAGTGGCTATGGTGGCATTAAGCATTGCTTGATACCCTCTCCAAAGCATGTTATTGTAGAAAAGGATGCGAAAACTGGAAAGCTGGTTGATTGGGTCTATGCAAAAGAGCAAACTGCTAAATCCATGCTTAAGATACTGGGCTATTTAAGATAGTCTCGAATATAGTCTCGAAATCTATTAATTTTTGCGATTTTACTCTATTTTCAAGCAATTATGGCATATTATCTTATTATTAACTGCCTAAAAGTCTTGAAAACAAATTTGTAAGAGATTTCCAAATCACCTAATTTTGACTCAAATAGTAGATGTTATGTACCCTGAAGAGTTTGTATTACCGATGAAGGCTGAATTAGTTGATAACGGTTTTGAAGATTTAACAACAGCAGCTGAAGTGGAAAATGCAGTTAAACAAAAAGGTACAACATTAATTGTGATTAATTCGGTTTGTGGTTGTGCTGCTGGTGCTTGTAGACCAGGTGTTTTAATGGCAGTAGCCAATGCAACTCAAAAACCAGATCGTATCACAACTAGTTTTGCGGGATTTGACATAGAAGCGATTAATAAAGTAAGAGAATTACACTTGCCTTATCCTCCTTCTTCACCAGCAATTTTATTATTTAAAGATGGTCAGTTAGTGAATATGGTGGAAAGACACCAAATTGAAGGCCGACCTGCTCAAGTAATCGCACAGCACTTAATTTCAGTGTTTCAAGAACATTGTAATTAATTCAAAAATATTGATAAACGCTTTTTGTTTTTAGATGGGTTAGTAAACACGGCCGCACTTTCTAGTGTGGCCTTTTTTTTTCGTACATTGCATTACCTTATTTATATCATTCTATGTATCCCAATTTATATTATTTAGTCGATGACTTATTTGGTGTGAAATTAAATGGATTAAAGCTCATCAATTCATTTGGTTTTTTTGTAGCTATTGCCTTTGTTGCCTCTGGTTATGTCTTATACCTTGAATTAAAAAGAAAGGAAGCATTAGGGGAGTTTACGTCTAAAGAAGAAAAGATTATTGTGGGAGCACCGGCTTCAACTGCCGATTTAATTACCAATTTTATTTTTGGCTATTTGTTTGGTTATAAGATAGTTGGAGCCTTTACCATTGAAAATGCTTTAAATAATACGCAGGCCTTTATTTTATCCTTGGAAGGAAATATGCTGGCGGGAATTGTAGTAGGCGGGCTGATGGTTTATGTAAAATGGAGAGAAAAAAACAAAGAAAAATTAGCGAAGCCTGAAACCAGGACCTTTACTGTATGGCCGCATGATAGAGTAGGCGAAGTGGTTTTACAAGCTGCCTTATGGGGGTTTTTAGGTGCCAAAATTTTTCATAACTTAGAAAATATAGATGAATTAGTAAAAGATCCTATTGGATCACTTATTTCATTTAGTGGATTAACTTTTTATGGGGGATTAATTTTAGCCACCATTGGTGTCATTGTATACATCAGAAAACATAATATAAGAGTCATTCATTTTGCAGATGCTATGGCACCCACTATGATTTTTGCTTATGCTGCAGGAAGAATAGGATGTCATATTAGTGGTGATGGCGATTGGGGTATTGTAAATTTAGCACCCAAGCCTTTCGAGTGGTTGCCTGATTGGGCTTGGTCTTCCACTTATGCGCATAATGTTTTGAATGAAGGAGTGCCTATTAATGGATGTGTTGGAAATTATTGTAACGAACTTCCTGCTGCTGTTTTTCCAACTACCTTGTATGAAATCATCATCATGTTTGCCTTATTTGCAATCATGTGGTCGTTTAGAAAAAAAATTACGCAACCAGGTATACTTACTGGTATTTATTTAATTTTTGCAGGAGGGGAGCGTTATTTTATTGAAAAAATTAGAGTGAATAATAAATACATGTCACTTCCTTTTCAACCTACCCAAGCAGAACTTATTTCTACTTTTTTAATTATTATAGGAATTGTATTTTTGATTCAATCAAAACGTTGGTTCCCTAAAACTATTGTTAAACCATAAATAATTTTTATGCCGTCATTTGATATTGCTAGCTCTGTAGATATTCAAACATTGGATAATGCAGTAAATATTGTGAAAAAAGAAATCACCAATCGTTTCGACTTTAAAGGCAATCATGTAGTGATTGATTTAAATAAGAAAGATTATATGTTGAAATTAGAATCAGATTCTGAAATGAAAATTCAGCAAATTGTAGACGTTTTAATAAGCCGCGCCATGAAGCAAGGTATTGAAGCATCCTCCTTTGATTTCTCTAAAGACGCCTTTCCCAGTGGTAAAATCTTCAAAAAGGACGTTTCTGTAAAAAATGGCCTAAAGCAGGAAGATGCTAAAAAGGTGGTCAAACTCATCAAGGAGAGTGGTCTAAAGGTGCAGGCGGCCATTATGGACGACATTGTACGCGTTACAGGTAAGAAAATCGATGATTTACAAGATGTTATAGCTGCTTGCAGGGCGGGCAACCTAGGCCTTCCTTTACAGTATATCAATATGAAATAAGGGTATTTACCCCTTTAAGCCTTTAAAATTTGGCCACAACCTAGCTTTAAGCTAAATTTGCGTCCTATTAAATAAATTGTACGGCAAAAACCGTGCATCCTTAAAAATCATAATTATGAGAGAAGGTATCCATCCAGAAGCGTATCGTTTTGTAGTGTTCAAGGACATGAGTAACGGTATGCAATTCTTAGGCAAATCAACTGCACAAACTAAGGAAACAGTCATGTTTGAAGACGGTAAAGAGTATCCAGTTATTAAATTGGAGATTTCTAACACTTCACATCCTTTTTACACTGGTAAAAACATGTTGGTTGACACCGCTGGTCGTATTGATAAATTCAACAAGCGTTACGCCAAGAAGCAATAAAAGAGAGACCATTAAAAAATATTCTTTTTTATACTTATTCAAACCCTTTCTTACGCAAGTAAGAGAGGGTTTTTTGTCAAAAAAGACTTTTGAGTACTTACCTTTGTAATGTAAATTATCAATTATGCAAACACTAGATATACTTGCTTTTGGAGCCCACCCCGATGATGTAGAATTGGGATGTGCGGGGGCTTTGTTAGTGGCAGTGTCTGAAGGTAAAAAAGTGGGCATCGTTGATTTAACCAAAGGAGAGTTAGGAACAAGAGGTACCACCTCGCAAAGATTAAAGGAAGCGCAATTAGCTTCTCAAGTAATGGGTATTGGTGTGAGAGAAAATTTAGGAATGTCCGATGGTTTTTTTCAGAACAATAAAGAAAATCAATTTGCCATTATTGAAACCATTAGAAAATACCAACCTTCTATTATTTTTTGCAATGCACCAGAGGACCGTCACCCAGATCATGGTCGCGCTTCAAGTTTAGTAGTGGACGCTGCATTTTTATCGGGCCTCGTTAAAGTTCAAACTACACATAATGGAGTCGTGCAAGCCCCTTGGAGACCCACTCAAGTTTTTCATTATATTCAATCAAGAAATTTAACGCCCAATTTTGTAATAGATATTAGTGCTTTCATGGACAAGAAAATGGAAGCCATACTTGCACATAGTTCTCAATTTTACGATCCCAATTCTTCTGAACCAGAAACCTTTATTTCTGGTAATGCTTTTTTAGAATTTGTAAAAGGAAGAGCCAAAGAATTAGGGCATCAAATAGGGGTGGATTATGCAGAAGGTTTTATTACCCAAAAGTTATTAGGTATTCGTAGTTTTGAGGCAATCATTCAAAAGACAACATAGAAATATTTTAACCCTTTTTAATTTAAAATTATGGCCATAGTTAAAGTAGGATTAGTGCAAATGAGCTGTGAGGCATCAAAGTCTGCCAACACTTCAAAAGCAATTGAAAAAGTAAGAGAGGCTGCGAAAAAAGGGGCGAACATTATTTGCTTACAAGAATTATTTACTTCACTTTATTTTTGTGATGTAGAGGCCTATGATAATTTTAAATTAGCTGAACCTATTCCAGGCGAAACAAGTAATACACTTTCAGCTTTAGCCAAAGAATTAGGGGTGGTTATCATTGCATCTTTATTTGAAAAAAGAGCAGAAGGTTTATACCATAATACTACAGCGGTATTAGATGCCGATGGAACTTATTTAGGTAAGTACCGTAAAATGCATATTCCCGATGATCCTGCTTATTACGAAAAATTTTATTTCACGCCAGGCGATTTAGGCTACAAAGTTTTCAAAACAAAATTTGCTACTATTGGTATTTTAATATGTTGGGACCAATGGTATCCAGAAGCTGCAAGAATTACGACTTTAATGGGTGCTGAAATGTTATTTTATCCAACCGCTATTGGTTGGGCGACTGCACAAGACGAAGCCACCAATAAAGAACAGTACAATGCTTGGCAAACTATACAACGCAGTCATGCAGTTGCCAATGGAGTGCCAGTGATTAGTGTGAATAGAGTAGGACTAGAGCAAGAAGGGCTGATGAAATTCTGGGGTGGTAGTTTTGTAAGTAATCCCTTTGGTACTTTATTATACGAAGCTTCACATGATAAAGAAGAAGTAGCCGTCATTGATATTGATACAGAAAAATCGGATAGCTATAGAACACATTGGCCATTTTTACGTGACCGTAGAATTGATTCTTATGGTCCTATTACTAAAAGATATTTAGACGAAGAGGCAGAATAATTAATAAAAGAACTGAATAATTAAAATTTTAAGTAGACATACCGATACAAAATGACCAACGCTACACCCAAATCTTTAGGCTATTATTTCCCAGCTGAATTTGCACCGCATGACGCCATTTGGTTAAGTTGGCCCCATAAAGAAGAAAGTTGGCCTGGTAAAATTGCCAGTATTTATCCTTCCTATACTGAGTTTGTAAAAATTGTTTCTCTAACAGAAAGAGTTTGTATTAATATAGTAGATGAAAAAATGCGCAACTCTGCTCAAAAGATGTTACAATTAGCAGGTGTGAATTTAGAGCGTGTTCAGTTTTATATGCACCCTACCAATGATGCTTGGTGCCGTGATCATGGCCCTGCTTTTTTATTAAGAGATAATGCAGTAGATCCTAAAGTAATTATAGATTGGAATATTAATGCATGGGGTGGAAAGTATCCGCCTTATGATTTAGACGATGTTATTCCTACGCGCATTGCAACAGCATTAGGTTTACCAGTATTCCATCCGGGAATTATTATGGAAGGAGGCTCTGTCGATTTTAATGGCGCAGGAACGGTGATGACATCGAAATCTTGTTTGTTAAATTCTAATAGAAATCCTCATTTAAATCAAGATCAAATTGAAAAATATTTGAGTGACTATTATGGTATTGACCAAGTATTATGGGTAAGTGATGGTATTGTGGGAGATGATACCGATGGCCATATCGATGATACCGTTCGTTTTGTCAATGAAGACACCGTTATTACAGTAGTGGAGCCCAATGTGCTTTCAGCAAATCATGAAATATTACAGCAGAATTTAAAAGAATTAAAGCAGATGCGACTACTTAGTGGCAAGCAATTAAATATTGTGGAATTACCTATGCCTGCAGAAGTAATTTATGAGGGACAAGCCCTTCCTGCTTCTTATGCTAATTTTTATATTAGTAATGGTCATATTATAGTGCCTACTTTTAAATGTGATGCGGATGATAAGGCCATGCAAATAATTCAGTCTTGTTTTACTACAAGAGAAGTAGTGGGTATTGACTCTACTGATATTATTTGGGGACTAGGTAGTTTTCATTGCTTAAGCCAGCAAGAGCCAAGTATTGTGAATAAAGTATAGTGAACAAAGTATACCGAATAAGTGTTTATGATTTTAATATAGTATTATCTAAATTAATTATTGAATCCAAATCAATGCGCATGCTATTTTTTAAAAGAACTTCCTTTCGTATTTTACTTGTTGGTTTCATTGTTATGACTACCATTACGGCATGTAATCATTTTCCGTATGCTACAACTAATCGAATCAATAAAAAACATACTAAAGACTTGGTTACCTTATTAAAAGAGAATCCAAGTTTGCAAACTATTGATCAACTACCTAAGGCTGCAGCCTGGGTAGGCACCACTAATTTTGATTTACGCAAACCTAATTTTGTAGTCATTCATCATACAGCACAAAATTCTTGTGAGCAAACTTTAAGAACCTTCACATTGGAAAGATCTAAGGTAAGTGCGCATTATGTGATTTGTAAGGACGGCACCATACACCATATGTTGAATGATTATATGAGGGCCTGGCATGGTGGTATTTCAAAATGGGGTAATAATAGCGACCTTAATTCAAGCTCTATAGGTATTGAATTAGACAATAATGGCTTTGAGCCTTTTGATAGCGCACAAATTAATAGCTTACTATTATTATTGGCTCAGTTAAAAGAGAATTACAAAATTCCTGATGCCAATTTTATTGGCCATGCCGATATTGCACCTAAAAGAAAAGTAGATCCTAATATTCAATTTCCTTGGATATTATTAGCCCAAAAAGGCTATGGACTTTGGTTTGAACCAAATGAGCAATACAGCTTACCTGAATCTATCTCCATACCTTTTGCCTTGGCCATGGTGGGCTATGATATCAAGGATACCACAGCAGCCTTGCTCGCTTTCAAGCGACATTTTAGAGCCGATAGTACGGCTGTGGTAACAGAAATGGACCGCTCAGTTTTATTTCAATTAATTCAAAATAAATTATCACACTAACAATTGTTAGTGTAATTTTGTCAAAAAATAATAAGGTATGGATTTCAAGTTAACAGAGGAGCAGCTAATGATTCAAAGAGCTGCTCGTGAATTTGCACAACAACAGTGTTTACCAGGTGTCATTGAAAGAGATGAACATCAAAAATTTCCCAAAGAACAAATGGAGCAATTAGCTGACCTTGGTTTTTTAGGTATGATGACTTCTATTGAATATGGCGGAGCAGGAATGGATACCATTAGCTATGTAATTGCGATGGAAGAAATTAGTAAAGTAGACGCCAGTGTATCTGTGGCCATGAGTGTGAATAATAGTTTGGTATGCTGGGGCTTGGAACATTATGCAACAGAGGAACAAAAGAAAAAATATTTAACGCCCTTAGCGCAAGGTAAAAAGGACGGTGCATTATATATAGGTGCTTTTTTATTAAGTGAGCCAGAAGCAGGTAGCGATGCAACACATCAACATACATCTGCCATTGATAAAGGCGATCATTATTTATTAAATGGGGTAAAAAATTGGATTACCAATGGTTCTACTGCATCGGTATATTTAGTGATGGCACAAACAGATGCCTCCAAAGGCCCAAAAGGTATCAATGCTTTTATTGTTGAAAAAAATACAGCAGGTATTTTAGTAGGAGCGAAAGAAAATAAATTAGGGATTAGAGGAAGTGATACCCATGCTGTTTCTTTTATGGATGTTAAAGTGCCTAAAGAAAATAGAATCGGTGCAGATGGATTTGGATTCTCCTTTGCCATGAAAACTTTAAATGGAGGAAGAATAGGAATTGCTGCACAAGCATTAGGTATTGCCAGTGGCGCTTATGAATTAGCCTTGGCCTATAGTAAACAAAGACAGTCTTTTGGAAAACCCATTCATGAGCATCAGGCCATTCAATTTAAATTAGCTGAAATGGCTACTAGAATTCAATCGGCTCGTTTATTATGTTATCATGCAGCTTGGGAAAAGGACAATGGCTTAGATTATACTACTTCAGCTGCGATGGCTAAACTACATGCAAGTGATACTGCTATGTGGGCTGCCACAGAAGCTGTTCAAGTGCATGGTGGGTATGGGTTTGTGAAAGAATACCATGTAGAAAGATTAATGCGTGATGCAAAAATTACGCAAATTTATGAGGGTACTAGTGAGATACAAAAAATGGTCATTGGTAGAAATATTACAAAATAAATTATGCCTGTAAATACGGAAGCCTATCATTCTATTAAAGAACAACTGCAAGGAAAAAATGTGCAGTTGGTGGCTGTCAGTAAAACCAAGCCTAATGAAGACATTGAAGCCCTATATGCATTAGGTCAAAGAAATTTTGGTGAAAATTATGTTCAAGAATTAGTTGATAAGGCAGCCAGTTTACCTTCCGATATCCACTGGCATTTTATAGGACATTTACAATCCAATAAAGTAAAATATATAGCATCCTTTGTGTATTTAATTCATGGGGTCGATTCTGAAAAATTATTAGCAGAAATTAATAAGCAAGCCATTAAGCAAAATAAAATGATTGCTTGTTTACTACAAGTGCATATTGCCACAGAGGAAACTAAGTTTGGATTTGATGCAGAAAGTTTAACAGCGTTTATTGAAAGTGGTCGACTTTCTAATTATAGTAATATAGTGGTAAAAGGACTTATGGGTATGGCCAGTTTTTCAGATGACAAAGCCCTAGTTGAAAAGGAGTTTAGTACTTTGAAAAATACATACGACCAAACAGCTATAAAATTAAACAATGTTCATTTCGATACATTAAGTATGGGCATGAGCGGAGACTTCGCATTAGCCATTGAAAAGGGGAGTAACCTTGTAAGAATTGGAAGCTTATTATTTGGGGCTAGGAATTAAAAATTATTTGTTTAAAATAAAATCTAGGATAAGATAATTTAGGTTGTACTTAAGTGTATAATTATAAAAAAAGCTGCCCTTTTGAAGGAGCAGCTTTTTTATTTGCCTATTTTATTAAAAGTAAATTAGTATAATTATAATATTAAATTATTCAAGTACAAATATTGAATTCTACTTTGTTTTGCCGTAATCAAATACTAGTTGACAGAAAGCTTTCACCCCAACAATAAATCCAGACTCATCTAAATAAAAATCGGGAGTATGATGTGGGCCTGCCTTTTTAGGATCGGTTCCTTTAGGCATACCTCCTAAATTAAAAAAGAAGCTAGGTGCCTTGGCTGCAAAAAATGAAAAATCTTCTGCACCGGTTACCCAGGTTGATTCTGAAACATTTTCATCACCTGCTGCTTTTATTAAAGAAGGCAAAGTTTTTTTCACAAGAGCTGGGTCATTATAGGTCACTAAAGTTTTTGTATCAATAGTAACATCTGCAGTAGCGCCACTACTTTGCGCAATAGTTTTTGCGGTATGTTTAATTCTCTCGTGTACTTCTTCTTGCATTTTGCTATCAAGAGTTCTAATGGTACCTGTCATCTCAGCTGTTTCAGGAATGATATTAGAACGAACGCCACTATTAATAGTACCTACTGTAATTACAAGAGGGGCGGTGGTTAAATCCATTTGACGACTTACAATATGTTGTAAACCTTCAATAATTTGAGCACTTGCAGCAATAGGGTCTACGCCTCCCCAAGGTTGTGAACCATGGCTGCCTTTACCATTTACTTTAATAGTAAACCAATCAGAAGAAGCCATGAAGGCGCCTGATTTATATTTAATGGTGCCTACAGGTGTTTGAGATGAAATATGTATACCAAATACCGCTTCTACTTTTGGGTTGTCTAATGCGCCTTCTTTAATCATAAGTGGTGCTCCACCTTCTTCTGTACCTGGAAGGCCTTCTTCAGCAGGTTGAAATAAAAACACAATGGTACCTGGCACTTCTTTTTGCATGGCACTTAACATTTTGGCAGTAGCCATTAACATAGCTGTATGTGAATCATGTCCACATGCATGCATTACACTTACTTTTTGGCCATTAAATTCGGTAGTTACTTTAGAGGCAAATGGAATGGCAACTCTTTCATACACAGGTAAGGCGTCAATATCTGCTCTTAAAGCAATCACTGCACCTGGTTTGCCCCCTTTTAAAACCGCCACCACACCTGTTTTAGCTACAGGGTATCGTACTTCTACATTAGGTAAGGTTTTTAAAAAATCAGCAATGTATTTTCCTGTGTTTACTTCTCTATTAGATAGTTCAGGAAATTCATGAAAATGTCTTCTCCAAGCAATAAGTTCAGGCTCTACTTCTTTTAATAAAGAAGCATAATTTTTAGGTAAGTCTTGCGCTATACTAGATAGTGTGACAAGTACCAATAAAGAAAGGAAAATTTTTCGCATTTTATTTTGTTTTATCTGTTATATCTAATTTTATTATTTGAATTAAGTTTCTTCTTTAATCAGAAATTATATAAACTATTTTTTTATTTCGGCTTCTATATTTTTTTAAGCTTGATACTCTCCATAAATACCTCTTAATACATCTGCTATTTCTCCTAATGTACAATAGTTTTCAATAGCATCAATTACTGAAGGCATTAAATTGTCTGTACCTGCTGCCGCATTTTTTACCGCTGCTAAACAAGCTACTACTTTTGTATTGTCTCTACTGCTTTTTAAGGCTTTTAGTTTTTCAATTTGTTGTATTCTTATACTTTCATCAATTTGAAAAACTGGGATATTAGTAGTAGAAGTAGACTCAAATTGATTTACCCCCACAATTATTTTTTCTTTGGATTCAATGGCTTTTTGATAAGCGTAAGCGCTTTCTGCAATTTTGTTTTGCATAAATCCATTTTCAATGGAACTTACCGCACCTCCCATTTCATCTATTTGCTGTATGAGTGCTAAAGCTTTTTGCTCTAATTCATTGGTAAGGCTTTCTATAAAATAAGAACCTGCTAAAGGGTCTGCGGTATCGGTAATGCCCGATTCATTGGCCACAATTTGTTGTGTTCTTAAAGCAATACTAGCTGCTTCTTGAGTAGGTAATCCCAAGGCCTCGTCAAAACCGTTGGTGTGTAGGCTTTGTGTACCACCTAGTACTGCAGCAATGGTTTGTATAGTAACCCTGCTAATATTATTTAAAGGCTGTTGGGCCGTTAAAGTAGCGCCGCCTGTTTGTGTATGAAAGCGAAGCATTAAGGCTTTTTCATCGGTGGCGCCTAAGTCTTTCATTATGATAGCCCACATTTTTCTAGCCGCTCTAAACTTAGCTACTTCTTCAAATAAATTATTATGTGCATTAAAAAAGAAAGAAAGTCTTTTGCCAAATACATTAATGTCTAAACCTTTTTCAATAGCCGCTTTTACATAGGCCTTACCATTGCTTAAAGTAAAGGCTACTTCTTGCACGGCTGTACTGCCTGCTTCTCTAATATGATAACCTGAAATACTTATGCTATTCCACTTAGGTAAATGCTGACCACAGAATTCAAAAATATCGGTGATTATACGCATTGAATGTTTAGGAGGGTAGATATAGGTTCCTCTTGCTGCGTATTCTTTTAATATATCGTTCTGTATAGTGCCTGCTAATTGTTTTAAATCAATTCCTCTTTTTTTAGCCAAGGCAATGTATAGAGCTAGTAAAATAAAACCAGTAGAGTTAATGGTCATGGAAGTGCTAATCTTGTCTAAAGGAATATCCTTAAATAAAATTTCCATATCCTCAATGGAACAAATTGATACACCCACTTTTCCTACTTCGCCTTCTGCTAAAGAATGGTCGGCGTCGTAACCAATTTGTGTTGGTAAATCAAAGGCCACACTTAAACCCATTACCCCTTGCGATAAAAGAAAATGATATCGTTTATTACTTTCTTCTGCGGTAGAGAATCCAGCATATTGACGCATTGTCCATAACTTTCCTCTATACATATCGGATTGAACGCCTCTTGTATAAGGGAACTCGCCTGGTAATAATGTTTCATTTAAATGGGTAGGTAAATCGTTGCAGGTATATACCTTCTTTATTTCAATGCCACTATCTGTCTTTTTTTCAGCTTCTTGCATGGTTAAATTTACGAAAAATTCAAAATACAGGGGCTTCAATTATTTCTATTTTCGAAATCACTGTTTACTTGTAAATGCTCCTAATATTGTACTTTTGTACTATAAATATTCAAATATGTCTTCAGATACCAATATAGCCATACAAAGCCCGGTAACCTTTACCGCAGGAGCCATTACTGAGATTAACCGATTAATGGCTGAGCCAGACTTTGATCAACAACAAAGACTAAGAGTAGGCGTAAAAGGCGGTGGATGTAGCGGCATGACCTATGTATTAGGTTTTGATGTGCCTAAAGCGGATGATGAAATTTTATCCATTGAGGGTATTCCTTGTTGCATGGAAAAATCGCATCAGATTTATGTATATGGAATGGAGATAGATTGGCAAGGTGGTCTGAATAGCCGTGGATTTACTTTTAAAAATCCGAATGCTTCTAGTACCTGCGGATGTGGAACTTCATTTGCCGTTTAAAATTTATAGAAAAAATACATCATTCTCGCTCTTTATCGCGAAGCTCATAAAAAAAGGCCCTGATTACTCAAGGCCTTTTTTATATCAATTCAATGTTGAATTATTTCTTTTTTTCTTCACGACCTAATGGGCGTGTTTTTGCAAAGTCAACTAGTACGGGTGCCGCAACAAAGATAGAAGAGTAAGTACCTGTGATAACTCCAATTAACATTGCGAATGCAAAACCTCTTGTTACTTCTCCACCAAAGATGAATAAGATTAAAATAGTGATGAATACGGTTAAAGAAGTCATAATAGTACGACTCAATGTTTGGTTAATGGCTTTATTAATGATAGTAGCATTATCTACACCTTTCATTAATTGGCTGTCCTCACGAATACGGTCATATACAATTACAGTATCGTTCATAGAGAAACCAATTACGGTTAATATAGCTGCGATAAAGTGTTGGTCAATCTCTAATGGGAATGGCACCACTTTTCTTAAGAAACTAAATACGATTAAAGTAACAAATATATCGTGCAATAAAGAGAAGATAGTTCCTAAAGAATATCTCCAATCACGGAAACGAATAAAGATGTATAAACAAATTGCAATTAAAGCAAAAATGGTTGCTTTCGTAGCACCTGCTTTTAAATCATCAGAGATAGTAGGTAATACTGTTTGAGAACTTTGCTTATACTGAGAGTCGAACTCTTTTAAAGAAGTTCCTGCAGGTAATTGCTTCTCTAAACCTTTGAATAATAAAGCTTCTACTTCTTGGTCAATATTATTGCCTTGTTCTTTAATTTTATAAGAAGTGGTAATATTAATTTGGTTCTTAGAATCTACTGTTTTAATTATAGGAGACTCGCCAAACACTTTTTTCAAGTCTTCTCTTACTGTTTCAATATTCACCGCTTTGGCAAACTTAATAGTATAACTTCTTCCTCCAGCAAATTCAACACCTTCGTCGAATCCGTTAAAGAAACTAGCAATACCCATTACTAATACAACAGCAGATAACATATAAGCATACTTTCTGAATTCAATAAATTTGAATGATGCATGCTTAAAGATACCTCTTGAAATTTTAGTGAAATATTCGAAGTGTCTGTTTTTGCTTGTGTAGATATCGGTAATTAAACGAGATACTAAAATTCCGCAGAATAAAGAAAGTAAAATACCAATGATTTGCGTTGTAGCGAAACCAAGTACTGGACCTAAACCAAAGTAAGCTAAGATACAAGCTGTTAATAGGGTAGTAACGTGTGCATCCAATACTGGAGACATAGAACGTTTGTAACCATCTGTGACAGCCAACTGATAACTTTTTCCTTTTGTTAATTCCTCTTTAATTCTTTCAAATATAATTACGTTGGTATCGACCGCCATACCAATAGTTAATACTAAACCTGCAATACCAGGTGCTGTTAAAGTAAAACCTAAGGCGCTTAATATACCAATAGTGAAAAGTAAGTTTAATACTAATGCAATGTTCGCTACCCATCCACCTGTGTTAAAGTATAATAACATTAAAGCGAAAATGACAAGGAAAGATATTCCAAATGCCATCGCACCACCTTGAATAGAAGCCAAACCTAAAGTTGGACCTACTAATTGCTCTTGTACAATTTTAGCAGGCGCTGGTAATTTACCACTCTCTAAAATTTCAGCTAAGTCTTGTGCTGTTTTTAAAGTATAGTTTCCAGAGATAGAAGAGTTACCTGTAGTAATAGCATCATTTACATTCGGCGCTGAATAAACAATATTATCAAGTACTATCGCAAGTGGCTTACCTACATTTTTTGAAGTCATCTTAGCCCAAATGCTGGTACCTAATTTATCCATATTCATTTTGATGGCTACCTTTCCTCTTTCATCAAAATCTTGTGCTGCATTCGCAACATGGTCACCTTCTAATTCTGCTTGACCATTATCTAAAGTTTTAATAGCATAAATAGGAACTACATCTTTGCTTTTAGGATCTTCGCTTTCATTTTTACCATACATAAATACCAAGTTCGATGGGAACTTAGATTTTACTTCTGGCATGGCTAAATAGGCGTTTAGTTTACTTGTATCAGCTTTGAAAGTGTACCCAATTTCAGCAGGGTAAATAGATTGACCATTTTTTCCTTGATAAGGCTGCGTAAACTGAACCATTTTTAATAAAGGATTTTTATTAAGGTTCAATTTAGAAGTATCTGCTTTTACTAAACTCGTATCTGAAATTCCATTTAAACTTGCTTCAATAGCTTTATCGGCAGCAACAATACCATTTTGAAGATCCCTGTTCTCAAAAGTGTATACTTCAAAGAATTGTAGGTTAGCCGTAGATTGTAAATAAGAACGTACACGCTCTTTATCGTTCACACCTGCTAATTCAATATTGATAATACCTTTAGCGGCATCCGGATTGATATTAGGAGAGGCTAGACCAAAGCGGTCAATACGCGTTCTTAAAATACGGTATGTATTATTGAAAGCCTGTGTAGATTGTTCTTTTAAGTAAGTAACGGCTGCGTCATCAGTAGCGTCGAACTTTAATTTGCCATTACTTCTTGCAGCAAATAAAGGGGCTAATTTACCCGTTGGGTTAATAGTTGCATATTCATCTCTGAATAAAGAAATTAAGTCGGCACGGCTGTTCGCTTTTTTCTGAACTGCATTGTTTAAAGCAGTATTGAATGAAATGTCCTTGGTATAGTTGGCGAGTGATTTAATTAAACCATCTAAACCTACTTCCATGGTGACACTCATACCACCTTGTAAATCAAGGCCTAGCATTAATTCTTTTTCTTTAGCAGAAGCATAAGTGGTTAAACCAAAAGCCAATTTACTGTCTTTGGTACTGTCTAATAACTTCTTATAATAAGCTTTTTGAATATCGTTTAAGCTATCGTTGTATAATAACTGCTCTTCTTTATTAGAAGGGTATACTTGATCTGCTTTTGGGAACTTCTTCACCCATGAACTAGCTTTCGCTTCCATGGCTTTTTCGTGACTTCTTACGAACCAAGTAAATGACAATTGATAAAGACAAATTAAAATAAGCGCAATGGTAAAAAAGCGCACTAATCCTTTGAGTTGCATAATAGTGTGGTTAACTGATTTTTAGTCGGCAAATATAATGGAAACGGGCCAAAATAAAGGCTAAAAAGCCATTATTTTACCTTCGATAGGCTTACATCAAAGTACAAGGGGGCGTTGCCTGGAATCTCGCCACTTCCTCTAGATCCATAACCTAATGTAGATGGTATAAGGATTTTGATTTGGCCGCCTTCACCTATTAAGGGAAGGGCTACTTGCCAGCCTGGGATAAGGTTATTTAAAGGATAAGTGATAGTACCGCTATCAAAGGTCTTATCGTTCATTAATTTACCTGTATAAGTAACTGTAATTGTGCTAGTTAGCCTAGGTTTATTGCTATTTCCTGCAGTAATTATTTGATATAAGACGCCAGATGGGTCTGATACATAGGTAATATTATTCTTTTTTGCATAGCTAATCATTTGGTCAGCTTCACTAGCCGAAGACTTACTACAGCCCATTTGGCTAAATGTTCCCACTATGACAAGGGTTGCGATGGTTAAATTGCGAAAAATGAGGGTTATTGGGGTTTTGGAATTCATTAGATTCATTAGGTTCATTTTTTATTTTTTAAGTGCTTGAGTTCATTAAATCTTTGTTCATTCATCTCGGAGGTAAATTGCTGGTAGAGCCATGCAAATCCAAAAGAGAATAGTACAATAGCAATCATAATCCATATTTCATTACCCCTCATATTGGCTACCATACTGGCCCTTTCATACCAGCCCGTTTCTGAAATGATTAGAATCAGAAGCCCTAAGCTTAATCCAAAACTTAAACCTATTAAAAAAGGTTTGCGTTTATAATGGGCTAGGGTTCTTTCTTTTTCCCATTGTAGGTAGAACTTTTCTTCTTCCGGGCTAATCATAGGCAAATTTATGCATTGATTCTTAAATTAGACATTCATTGCTTACATTTAATTTTCAAAAGCATCTTGATGAACCTTCCAATATGCCTTGATTCACAAAAAATTAAAACTTGATTATGAAATCTTTTTTTACAAAATGGGGGCTGACGCTTAGCTTAGTCATTATTTCAATTCATTTTATTGCCCAATATTTAGGGGAAGAATATAAAGTTGTGGAGGCGATTAGTAAAGCCTTGTTTTTGCCCTCGCTGATGATGTATTTATATGTTCAGCCGAATGTATCTAATAAGCCTGGAAAGAATTTAGTGATGTTAGGTTTATTCGGTTCTTTTTTAGGCGATGTGTTTTTAATTTCAAAATCTCTTTTTATACCAGGTATGGTTGCCTTTATGTCAACCCATGTTGTTAATATTATTTTTTTTAGTAAAATATATAGTTTGAAGCAGCCTAAATCAACAATATTAAAAGTTTCAAGTTTTATATTGCTTAGCTTTTGTTGGTTTATTTATTTTCAATTAAGCACTGCCATAGGACCCTTAATTTATCCCATATTAGTATACATGGCGCTCATTTGTTCAGCTGCATTAATGGCTATTCATATTGCTAATCATAAGCCCATCAAAATTATTGCCAATAATTATTGGATACCAGGCATGTTATTTTTTATAACATCTGATGCTGTTTTAGCATTTAATAAATTCGATTGGTCTATCAATTCACCTATACCGCATATTGGTTTAATTATTATGGTTACTTATGGATTAGCGCAGTTTTTATTAGTGAAAGGATTTCAAATGTATTTTACAACTGCATCTAAAGAAGCCGCATAAAAATAGAGTAGCTATGTATTTATTTAAAATTAAATAGAGCTTAACTTATATAAACTACATAAAAAAACCTCCTCGAAATATCGAGGAGGTTTTTTTTATTACTTGATGCGATAAAATCGCTTTCAATATTAGTAACCCATTCCGCCCATATCAGGACCATGTCCGCCACTTTGTGGCGCTGCAGCTGGAGCTGGTTTGTCAGCAATCACACACTCTGTTGTTAACAACATAGAAGCGATAGAAGCTGCATTTTCTAAGGCAACTCTTGTTACTTTAGTAGGATCGATAACACCTGCTTTGAATAAGTTTTCGAAAACTTCTGTTCTTGCATTGAAACCAAAGTCGTCTTTACCTTCTTTGATTCTTTGAACAACAATAGAACCTTCGATACCACTATTCTTCACAATTTGACGAAGAGGTTCTTCAATCGCACGACGTACAATTTGAATACCAGTTGTTTCGTCTTCGTTAGCACCTTTTAATTTATCTAAACTTGCTACTGCACGAATATAAGCAACCCCACCACCTGGTACGATTCCTTCTTCTACTGCAGCGCGTGTTGCGTGTAAAGCATCGTCTACACGATCCTTCTTTTCTTTCATTTCAGTTTCAGTAGCTGCACCAACATATAATACGGCAACACCACCACTTAACTTCGCTAAACGCTCTTGTAATTTTTCTTTATCGTAATCAGAAGTTGTATTTTCAATTTGCGCTTTAATTTGATTTACACGCGCAGTGATATCTGCTTTTTTACCTTTACCACCCACGATAACAGTATTGTCTTTATCAATTGTGATAGAAGATGCTTGACCTAAATAAGTTAAGTCTGCGTTTTCTAATTTGAAACCTTGTTCTTCAGAGATAACCGTTCCTGCAGTTAAAATAGCAAGGTCCGTTAACATTTCTTTTCTGCGATCACCAAAGCCTGGCGCTTTAACAGCAGCTACTTTAATAGTACCACGTAATTTGTTTACTACTAATGTTGCCATTGCTTCACCTTCTAAGTCTTCAGCAATAATTACTAATGGACGACTTGTTTGTGCCACTTTCTCTAAAATATGTAAGATGTCTTTCATCGCTGAAATTTTCTTATCATAAATTAAGATATAAGGGTTTTGCATTTCAGCTTCCATCTTTTCGCTATTGGTAACGAAGTAAGGAGAAACGTATCCACGATCGAATTGCATACCTTCTACTACATCTACTGTAGTATCCGTTCCTTTCGCTTCTTCAACAGTGATCACACCTTCTTTACCCACTTTGCTCATTGCAAGGGCAATTAATTTACCAATTTCATTATCGTTGTTGGCAGAAATAGAAGCAACTTGCTCAATTTTCTTAGCGTCGTTACCAACTGCTTGAGATTGTGCTTTTAAACTTGCAACTACTTTTTCTACTGCTTTATCAATACCACGTTTCAAATCCATTGGATTTGCACCAGCAGTAACGTTTCTTAAACCTTCGCCAATAATAGCTTGTGCTAAAACAGTGGCAGTAGTAGTACCATCACCCGCTTGATCAGCGGTTTTGCTTGCTACTTCTTTTACCATTTGTGCACCTATATTTTCGATAGGATCTTCTAAGTCAATTTCTTTGGCAACAGAAACACCATCCTTAGTAATAGAAGGTGATCCGAATTTCTTTTCAATAACAACGTTACGACCTTTTGGTCCTAAAGTTACTTTTACGGCGTTGGCTAAAGTGTCAACTCCTTTTTTCATTTTATTTCTCGCTTCTAAGTCGAAAAAAATCATTTTAGACATATAAACTTATTTTATTTCGTTAATTAATAGTTCTACTTACTTTAACAATTATACAATTGCTAAAATATCGCTTTCGCGCATGATCAATAAATCTTGACCATCAATTTGAATTTCTGTTCCAGCGTATTTGCCGTATAAAACGTTATCGCCCACTTTTACAGTTACGGGTTCGTCTTTTTTACCTGTTCCAGCAGCAAGTACTACACCACGTTGTGGTTTTTCTTTTGCAGTATCAGGGATGATGATTCCTCCAGCTGTTTTTTCTTCTGCAGCGGCAGGCTTAATTATTACTCTGTCATGTAGAGGAGTAATGTTTAATTTCTTAGCCATACTTTATCGTTTTTTGTTTATTAATAAATATTATACTTCCATTACATCGATAACCGTGCCACTGCAATTTTTTCCTACCGAATAGGTCAAATTTTCAGTTTATTCGTTTTTTCAGCGTAAGGGAAGCAAATCTATGCCTAAAATTGCATGATACGCAAAGGATTATGGTAAAAAATGTCAGTTTTTACCAATAATTTTAGATAGATTTGCAGCCGCTTAGCTCTTATACATATGATGAACCGAAGAAATATTAGAATCAAAGTAATGCAGGTGCTGTATATGGTTGAAAATCAAAACCAAGGCAGTCCCGGCTCCCTACTTCAGAAGGAATTTGACAAAACGCGTAATTTGTTCGTTTTCCTTGTTCATCTTGTACACCAAGTAGCCTTGTATGCCGAAGTAGAGGCAGGGCAGAGAGCCTCCAAAAATTTACCCAATCAAGCCGATTTATCCGTTAATATTAAGTTAGCTGGCAACAGTATTGTCTGGCAAACCATTGAATCAGAGAAATTCAAAAAAGCATTGGCCCTCGTAAATCCTGCTCAGTGGGTGGACGAGGACATCGTAAAAACCTTGTTTAGAAACCTATCTGAATCAGCTATTTATAAAACTTACATTGTAGAAGAAGGAAGAGACAAGGCCAAAGAGAAAGAGATACTTAAATATATATTCGGCACCCTTATTTTAGAGTCGGATAATATTTTAGAATATATAGACGAGCGTTTTGCGAACTGGGAAGACGAGGGAGATATGATGGTGGGCTTTATTTTGGATTATTTGCAAAAACCAGGTAGCATTGATTTTCTAGATTTAGTGGGTGATGAGAAAATGAAATTCGCTACTGAATTACTTCAAACAGCTATTGATAAAAAAGGATACACCGAAGAAGTGATTAAGCCTAAATTAAATAATTGGGACCCAGAACGTATAGCAGTGATAGATATGATACTACTTCGTTTGGGCGTTTGTGAATTATTGTATTTTGATACCATACCTACCAAGGTGACTATTAATGAATACATTGACTTAGCCAAGGACTATAGCACCGAACAAAGCGGTCATTTTGTGAATGGCATATTGGATAATATACATAAAGAGTTAGTGGGTTCCGGAAAAATTCAAAAAATAAGTCATAAGGCCAAATAGTTTCTTTGCATTATATTTGCTAATAATTATAAATAAATTAAAATGACACAAATTTTATTACAAGCACCTCAAGGTGGCGGTACTTTTCAATTAGTGATGTTAGGTGGTATCATACTAGTATTCTGGTTCTTTATGATTCGTCCACAAGCTAAAAAAGCAAAAGAGCAAAAGAAGTTTATTGACGATATTCAAAAAGGAGACAAAGTAGTTACTATCGCAGGTATCCATGGTACTGTGAATAAAGTAAACGAAGACAATACAATTCAATTAGAAGTAAGCCCTGGTTCTTACTTGAAAATTGAAAAATCATCTATAAGCTTAGAGTGGTCAAAAACCAACCCTAAATAATTATATTGGTTTGATTAAAAAAAGTCCGAAATTGGGGTAACTAATTTCGGACTTTTTTATGTCTAAGATGATCGGACTTACGGGGGGAATAGGTGTAGGTAAAACCATTGTAGCAAATTTATTTGCGAACCTAGGCGTGCCTGTATTCAATGCCGATGAAACGGCGAAGCAATTAATGCAAACAAGTCCTGAAATTAAAACGGCCCTCATTCAACAGTTCGGAGAGAAGGTTTATGAAAATGGTATTTTACAAAAAGCTTATTTGTCTTCCATTGTTTTTTCCGATGCGCATCAGTTGGCCTTATTAAATTCAATTGTACATCCTATTACTATTCAAGCTGCTTGGGACTGGGCCAAATTGCAAACAGCCCCTTATGTGATTAAAGAAGCGGCTCTTTTATTTGAGTCAAATGCAGTGGAAGGTTTAGATTTTGTCATTGGAGTAACGGCGCCTATGTCTTTAAGAATTCAGAGAATTATGCAAAGAGATGCTTGCACGAAGCAAGAAGCTGAAAAAAGAATGCATCATCAAATAAGTGATACGATTAAAATGAAATTATGTGATAAAATAATTGTGAATGATGAGATACAATTATTAACGCCACAGGTTGTAGCTATTCACGAATTTATACTGGCTTCTGTAATTTAAAGCAGGCTCTTTTTAACCTTCCATCAAAATCAAATGGGGTAGTAGCCTTGGTAATATCTTTAATAAGCTTGGTATGAATACTTTCCGCTTCTAATTTGAAATGAGAAAAATTAGTACTAAAATATAAGATACCTCCTGGTTTCATGGCGCGTAGTACATCATTGATTAATTCAACATGGTC
>CALDSE010000031.1 GCA_937911175.1 uncultured Sediminibacterium sp. | reverse complement strand
AAACTTCATTAGATGCACAAAGCTTGAATTTAGCACTTCACTTTCATAGAAGCACGAACCCCCCGCTTTTGTAAAACCCGTGTTATCGGCTGCCCTTTTTTCGGTCTTGTATTTCGTCAAATGTCTTTTCGTAGTCATTAAATTCTGTTCCTAAAAGTCTGTCCCAAATACGAAAATGAACGCCATAATTTCCATTAAATTTACTGTGGTGCATATTATGGTGTGTGCTTGATGTCATTAGTTTTCCAAAACTTTTATTCCACCAACTTGGAAAAAATTCGTACCCAAGATGTGATTTTATATTGTCTAAAAACCCCCAAATCTGTAATAGTCCAAGTGCAGGAACGTACATTGGAAAAATCATACTGATTGGTACAATCCAAAATGTGAGTAATAAAGCTTCTGCCCAATGAAAGGATAGTGATGTAAATGGATTAACGTCAATACTTTTGTGGTGTACCTTATGAATATACTTGAAAATTCGTGGGTGATGCAAAAGGCGGTGTACCCAGTAAAACCAAGTGTCGTCAAAAAGTAAAAAAATGAAAAAGCCACTATAAGCAAAGAATTTAGGGTACTCATTTATGTCTGTATAGATTTTCGTGTAACCAAGTGATTTTAAAGAATAAATTATAAGTACTAATACGGTACTTACCATAAGTGTGAAAAGGCTGTTTAACAATTCTGACTTGATTTGTTTGGCATCAACACGTTCTTTCAATTGTATTCTCCAATTTTTAAGTCGTTTTTTTAATAGTTTCCACACCACTAAATAAATAATTACGATAATCCCGTAATTCATTAAGGACTGTCCAAATGCCGTGGGGAGTTGTTTTAAGATTTCTTGCAATCTTTCCATTTTATTAATGTTGTTAAATGAAATGCAAATGTCAAAAAACAAAATTTTATTCTACTTCACAAATGTTACTTAATTGCCTGTTTTCTAATTCTACTCAAACTTTGTGGTTTTATTCCTAAATATGAAGCAATGTATTGAAGTGGAATATTTTGAATAAAATGTGCTTGTTGGTCTATCATTTTTTGGTAGCGTTGGTCTGCATTTAATGATGCTAGGTCATTAGCTCTTAATGTTGCTGATGATATAGACTTTTCGAACATTACTAAAAAAAAGTTTTTGAAAATTGCGCTTTTATCTACAAGTTGTTTTGCATCAACATAAGATATTTTCAATAATTCGCAATCAGAAATACACTCTACATTTTCTGTCGCTTTTGTCTGATTAATCAATGACGAGAATGATGCAATGAAACCATTTTGCGAACATAAAAAAGTTGTTTGTTCTTCTCCGTTTTGGTCATAGTAAAACAGTCGCATAAAACCAGAATTTATGAAATACAAGTATTCAGGGATTTTATCTTGTTCTTCTAAAATTGAATTTCTTGCCGAATTTATTGGTATAAAATACTGACTAATATATTCGCTGTCTTCAAGATTTGGTTTCCCTGTTTTTGAAATCTCGGCTAATAATTTGTCGAAGTATTTATTTGTCATCTTGTTGTTTGTCTGGTCTGTTCGGGTTGCCGATTAATGGTTTCGGGCTTGGCAAAAGTGGCGATTTTCACCACAAAACCAAATGTTCAAATTTAGCATAAATTGTCAAAAGAAGTACGTCTGCTCCGTTAAATCAAAAAGTAGACAGAAAAACCAAGAAACAGAAATTAAGTTGCATCATTTCAAAAAAACCTCCTGGGTTGAAAACTAAAAAGATGCAACTACCCTAACTCACTTTTAGACAAAGAAAAAGCCATCATTTCTGATGGCTTGTCCAGTGTGGCTCCCCTTTTCGACGAAAGATGCAACTATAATGCGATCATTGAGTTTTTTACTATTAAGAAATTGAAAGGTTGAATATCTTTATTTTTTATCTCCCTTCAGTTTCTGAGCGACATCATCATAATACGCTTGAGTTAGTTTATCTGTCCAAATAGTTGGTTTTGAACCATCATATAAAGCTAGATAAGTAACTAAACTTTCTTTACTTGCTGTATGCCAATGCTCAATATCTTTTGGACATCTAACAACGTCACCTTTTTTTATGATAATTGGTTCTTTACCTTTTTCTTGATAATAGCCTTCACCTTCCAAAATAATAAGTACTTGAGGTGTGGAGTGTTTGTGCCAATCGAGCGTGGAGTTTTTTCTAAATGTTGCTTTGGTAATATTATAATTCAATTCACTATCCCCTTGAAGTACACTACTTAACCAAGCCTCACCAATATAATGTGTATTAGGAGCCAATGGCCCTTCAGGTAAAAAAGAGGTAACCGTATATTGGGTGTTTTGTGCAAAACCAAGAAATGGTAGAAGCAAAAGTGATAGGAGGGCAATTCTTTTCATTTTTATATTCGTTTGATTATTTAAGTACTGAAGTTAATCAAAAAAAAATAAAAAGATGCAACTACCCTAACTCACTGACGGACAAAGAAAAAGCCATCATTTCTGATGGCTTGTCCAGTGTGGCTCCCCCTCTCCGACTTGAACGGAGGACCCCATCATTAACAGTGATGTGCTCTAACCAACTGAGCTAAGGAGGAGTGTTCCTTTTAAGGGTGGCAAAAATAATAAATTTTAGTTAAGAACAAAGCATTAAAACAAAGAAAATGACTGAAAACCAATAAAAAGCCCCTCTTCTCTTAACTCTGTTGGGTAGGTTTTTAGGAAATAGCCCTCGCCGCTTGTATTTCGGCCATTTTTCATATCAAAACAATATCTATGTAATGGACAAACCACCTGGCCCAAAGGGTTAATATAGCCCTGTGACATGCGACCACTGGCATGCGGACATTTACTCGCAAAAGCTAAGTACCCTTCCTTCCATTTTGCTAGGGTAAAATGCTTGCCTTCTACCTCCAATTCTACCATATTATTTTCAGCCCAGTTTAGGCTTAATGGCGCATCGGTAATGAATTTCCAGTCCAACTTACTCATTAGGTATAATAAACAGTTTTATAAGGGAATCTTATTTGATACATGTCTCTTACTTTATGTAAAATAACCGTTCTTAATTCTTCTATGTTTTGTTTTTCAATGGCGCTAATAAAAACGGCCTGGTTATTGGTAATTGCGTTCCACTTATCTTTTAATTCAATGAGTAAATCTTGTTTGACTTCATCACTCACCCACTCATCAAAATATTTTTCTTTGTATAAATCCATTTTATTGAAAATGGTAATGATAGGTTTATCAAACGCTTTTAATTCTTGTAAGGTTTTATTCACCACACCAATTTGGTCTTCATACTGCGCATGAGAAACATCTACTACATGTAATAACACATCGGCTTCTCTTACTTCATCTAAAGTACTTTTAAAACTTTCTACTAAATGATGCGGCAATTTTCTAATAAACCCAACCGTGTCACTTAATAAAAAAGGCGTGTTTTCAAAAACTACTTTACGCGTAGTGGTATCAAGGGTGGCAAACAATTTATTTTCAGCAAACACATCGCTCTTGCTTACTAAATTCATAATGGTACTCTTACCCACATTGGTATAACCCACTAGCGCCACACGAATAAACTCTCCTCTTTCTTTTCTTTGTGTGAATGCTTGCTTATCAATTTCAAGTAAGCGTTTGCGTAGTAAAGAAATTTTATCTTTTACAATACGACGGTCGGTTTCAATTTCAGTTTCCCCCGGACCTCTTGATCCAATACCCGCACCTTGTCTTTCTAAGTGCGTCCACATACCTTTTAAGCGGGGTAATATATATTGGTACTGCGCTAACTCCACTTGTACTTTAGCTTGCGCCGTTCTTGCACGCGCCGCAAATATGTCTAAGATTAAATCACTTCTATCAATGACTCTACACTTTACTTCTTTTTCAATATTGGTAATTTGAGAGCCCGATAATTCATCATCAAAAATAACTACGTCGATATCTTTCTGCGCAACATATTGTTTTATTTCTTCTAACTTACCCTTACCCACAAAAGTTCTGGAGTCGGGATGCGGTAGTCTTTGCTTGAACGATTTTAAAGTTTTAGCGCCCGCTGTCTCCGCTAAAAAAGCTAATTCATCTAAGTATTCATCTACCTGTGCTTCAGTTTGATCTTTCTGTATGACACTCACTAGTACCGACTTCTCTTCCTTCTTAAATATTTTCTTTTTCTCTATCAACTTTACTTGTTTTTACAAAGATAGGCTAATCCATTAGGTCCATAAAAAAACCCTCCGTAAAAGAGGGTTTAATAAATATTATATTAATTACTATAAGCCACTAATAGTGAAGCCTGCAGAAAATTTATTCATCACTGGACCATAACTATCACGCAAAACGCCGTTTACTTGATAGCCTACGTCTAGAGAAAATATACCATAACCTCCTCTTGCTGTTAAAGCAATACTGGTTGAGTTAAAGAAACGTTTGTTTTGTTCTTTTTGAATGTATGTCTTACCATTAATAGAGGTACCAGCACTGCTTACCATATTTTTACCTTTAGAGTAAGACCTTAATAAAGTGCCCAACTTAAAGCCTGCAGCGGCTTTCCAAGATTTACCCGGATGCGCAGGGTCGCTAAAATATCTTAACTCTACGGGTGCTTCAAAATAAATAGTAGTTACTTTAAATTTAGAAAAATGATTTGCGGCTGCATCTATTTTACGAAAGGGCAAAGTATTAGATGTAGATTTTACATCGACATAAGTACGATTATCAAAGAACATATTGCTAGTACCTAAACCACCACCAAAGGCAACAGAATATTTGGGATTTGTTGAAAAAGGTTTGTCGTACATAAAGTACATATTGAAATGTCGGCTAAAACCACCCCCTAGATTAACGCTGTCGGGAGTGTTTGTCCAAGTATCGGCACCAAATTGGAACATAAGATGATCGGCTGGGCGGCCTGTAAGGTCTAATTTTTTACTCCCTGTAGTGGCTGCTGTTTGGGCATTTAAAAACATGCCAAAGAATAAAATAGAAACTGCTGATAAAATAACTTTCTTCATGGCGCAAAAATAGCAGAAAAAAAGGGTAGATACCTTTAAAAAAGGTTAAAAATTAGTACTTTTGCCGCCTACATCGAAAGATGCGGGCCTATAGCTCAGTTGGTTAGAGCACCTGACTCATAATCAGGGGGTCCCAGGATCATGCCCTGGTGGGCCCACAGCATAAAAAACTGTATTTGAAGGGTTTATGAAGTCATTTTCATAGACCCTTTTTGTTTGGGGTACATCTCTGAAAAGATTGCACCAGATTTTGCACCACAACTTGGAGACTAAAGCTTAATGTGCTTAAAGGTTGAAATTGGAAACATTACCTTATTTTCAACTATAATTTTTAAATATGGAAGTGCATCACCCACACCACCCTACACATAAAAAGAAATGGTCTGAATACATTATTGAATTTGTAATGTTATTTGCAGCCGTTACACTGGGATTTTTTGCAGAGAACTTACGAGAACATCAAATTATTGATAATCATAAGAATCAGAATTTGATCGCTATGATTGATGATTTAAAACAAGATTCAGTTCAAATTAATAAAAGAATATATGAATACAATAATACTTTGGTAAAATTTGAGAAGATGAAAGACTTGTCTTTTGCATTTAGTCATCAGGAAATGAATGAAAATAAGCTAATAGATTCAGTAGTTAATACATATTTAAATACTTCAATTAGTGTAGCCCTCTTTATTAACAATGCTTCATATAAAAATACAATTTCCTCTGGTAGTTTAAGTTTTATTAAAAATAATGAAACAAAAAAGCTTATTGCAGAGTATTATGAATCTTTATATGGCAAATTAGTTGTGAACAATACATTATTAGACAATGACTATAATGAATTTGTTGGCAAAACTTTTGGATTTGGATTTGTTATTAATTCAAATGAAAAATTACCCTTCCAGACAAGATCAAGTTCTATGCAGGTAGAAGATTTTAAATCTATTCCTGCTTTAAGAAAAAAAATTATTGATCCAGAATTTAGATTGTTAGTAAATAAAATTGAGAGTAGATGTGGCTATTATCTATACGTAATGCAAACAGCTAAGGAGCTAAACACAAGACTTCTTTCTCAATTGAATAAAAAAGAATTTTAATTATAATATATGGAAGTACATCACCACCCGCACGTTCCTAATAATCCAAAACCATGGAAGGAATACCTAATTGAAGGCTTAATGATTTTTGTAGCAGTTACTCTTGGATACGGCGCAGAAAACATGAGAGAACATTATATTAATAAACATAAAGGAATTATTAGTGTTCAAAATTTATATAAAGATTTGAAAGAGGATTCAGTTAACTACGTAAATACTATTAAAAGCAGAAATTTTCAAGATTCATGTTTTGAAGTAATTAGTAATTTATTTGAAGAGAAAATCATAAAGAATGAAATACCTTCTGTATATGCGGCTCATTCTTCCATATCTAGGAGAATATTGCCTATAATGAATACAATGGCATTAGACCAAATCAAAAGCTCAGGTGCTTTAAATTATATTGAAGATGAAGAATTAAAGGAAATGATTCAGAGTTATTCGGGTGATGAAAATGGTTTAAAATTGAGAGAGCAGCGAGAATTTAGCTTTATAGATAGAATGGTGGATCCAATAACCACTTCAAAATTTGAGTACAAATATTTTCAAAAGATAGGCGATAGTACTTTTAAAATTTTAAATAATAAAATTATTATAAATTATGCTATTCCTGCAAAATTAAAAATTATTAAAGAAAATATGTTCGATTGGGATAATTATTTATCTATTTTGGGTATGCTAAGAACTATAAGAAAGTCAACAGATGAAAGTTATATTATACCAACTCAAAAAAAATGTAATAAGTTGATGGTTTTAGTTAGAAAATATTTAGAAGAAAACAATTCGTTAATAGAACAAAATTTATAGCCCTACAAATCTTTTATAGTTGAATAGCCACATGTTTTATTTTCTTACGATTCCAAGTGTATACAATATGAATTTTACCATCTTTTGTCTGAATTACGGCAGGATAGGAAAATTCTTCTTTGGGGGTGTTCTCTAAAATCGCAATTTCATTCCAATTTTGACCGTCATTAGAAATAACCACATTTAAAGGGGATCTACTTCCTCCCCATGCACTAGATTTCTTTGTCACATGGTTATAGACTAGAATATGTCGGCCATCTTTTAAGGTAACGGCGTCGGTACCAGAATTTGGATTAGGCAGCGAAGTGGTCTTTAATGCGGACCAACTAATACCAAGGTCATTAGAGAACGCTTCTAACAATACTCCATTTTTACTACGACAAAGCAATTGCAGTTTGCCATCTTTTAAAAATAGCACGCTAGGTTGAATTGCTGAAAACTCTTTACCATCATTGATTGCCTCCGTTCGGGTCCATGTCTTTCCGGCATCTTTAGTCATTTCAAAATGCACGCGCCACCCTTTGTCTTCCGAGGAGGTAGGACATAATAAAGTGCCGTTATTGAGTAAAACGGGTTTGTTTTTGATGGGTCCATATATGCCATCTGGTAACTTTTCAGCCTCTGACCAAGTTAGTCCATTATCTTTCGATCGTTTTAGCATTCCCCACCAGGTAGAGGGAGAAGGGCCCACTTTATAAAATAAAATTAAATCGGCATCAGGCATTTTAAATAAAACGGGATTCCAAGTTGGATAACGCAGTGCTTCATTTTGAACCCCATTGGCTATTTCCATTGGTACAGTCCATTTTCCATTTTCTAAACGACTAGCCCAAATTCCTACATCTTTATTTCGCTCTTCTGTGCCTCCAAACCAAGCAGCAATAATACCACGCGGTGTTTCTTCTATCGTAGCTGCATGACAAGAGGGAAAAGGCGCAGTTTCATAAATAAACTCAGCAGTCATTTGTTGACCAAAAATGGGACTTGTTAGCGCACATAAGGCTGCTATTTTTATTAATTTATTCATAGGTAGAACATATTATTCTCAAGGTATATATTTTATTTTCCATCCTTTTATAATTGTTTATTTTTTTTGCTTAGCTGTTTTATTTTAGTGAATAATAATCCAGTAAAAAAAATAGTTAAGGTGCCCACTACAATGATCATATTTTTATGCAGTGCAATTTTTAAATAAAATAAGTCAGGGCCCAGTTTGTCTGAAAAACTAAACCATATTATCACAATCACACCAACAATTACTGCAATGAATGCTTCTGTATTTTTTGTTTGTTTACTAATAATGCCTAATAAAAATAAGCCTAACATGCCTCCTGAAAAAATTCCAGACAGTTCCCACCAAAGATCTAAAATACTTTTAATACCTATCATAGATAACCCCACTAATAATCCAATGATACCCACTATAATAGTTGCTCCGTAGAGCGTCACAAATTCCTTTTTATCCGATAATTGTGGGTAAAAATATCTTTTGTAAATATCTTTTGTAAAAACAGTAGCCGAAGCATTCATACCAGAACTAATAGTACTCATGGCTGCAGATAATATAGCTGCCACCAATAAGCCTAAACAAATAGTAGGTACTTTATTAACCATAAAATGAGGCAACACTTTATCGGCATAATCTTCGGGAGTAAGTTGATGCATAAAATTAGAAATATCTAGCGCACTCGCATTTACGCCTAGTTTCTCTAGTGCCAGTGCGTGTTTCAAAGAATCTGCAATAGCTGGATTGATTTGGTAATAGGCAAATAAAGAGGTCCCAATAATAAAAAATAATAAGGAAGCTGGTACGTATATAAAAACAGATAACCAAACCGACTTGCGTGCTTGTTTATTAGAGGTCGCTGTGTGATAACGTTGGACATAATTTTGATCCATCCCAAAATTATTTAGATTTATAAAAAAGCCATAAAAAAGAACTACCCAAAAACTGCTTTCTTTAAAATTCAAGGCAGCTGTTCCCAAACTAAATTTATGTTCTGATTTGGCAATATCATAAACAGTTGTGAGGCCACCAGGGATCTCCCAAATAATTAACAACAGAATTAATATTGCCCCAAGTGTTTTAAGTATACCCTGTACCACTTCTGTCCAGATAACTGCTTCAATTCCCCCTAAAACTGTATAAATAATAATACAAATACCCATCACTATCATGATTGAAGACATAGAAAAACCCAGCAATGCCTGAAGCGTTAATGCCATTCCAAAAAAGACAGAACCCATACGCGCAAATTGGGTTAACAAAAAACAGACTACGGCATAGGTTCTAGCCCATGCACCAAATCTTTTTTCTAAATTGGTATAAGCTGAAATCTCTCCTGTATTTCTATAAAAGGGAATAAAATATTTAGACGCTACCCAAGCGGCAAAAGGCATAGAGATACTAAAAACAAATGCATTCCAATTGCTACCAAAAGCCTTTCCAGGCACTCCTAAAAAAGTATTGCTGCTTAAAAAAGTAGCATAGATAGAAATACCAATGGCCCATCCTGGTATTTGTCCAGAAGCTTTTGTAAACTGATCCGTATTTTTATTTTTTCTTGAAAAATAATATCCGATACCAATCATTGCAAACAGGTAAATGAATACGATTGTCAAATCAACGATAGGAATATTTTTCATATTTAAAAGTAAAAATATAAATAATTATTTCGAAATATCTTGAACACATCTAAATCCTGTGTGCTGCAAACTTGTATCTGGACTGCTTTTCATTCTTCTTGATACTCTATAGCCTGAGCAATACGCATCATTGCATAAAAAACTCCCTCCACGTAAAACTCTTTTTTGGGTATAAGGTTCATCCGGATCATAGCTTGTATTTGGACCCAGCGGATTTTTTGATGCTGAATCTTTTAAAGAGGTATAGTAATCATGTTTATACCAATCACTGCACCACTCCCAAACATTGCCCGCCATATCATACAAACCATATCCGTTGGGCAAATAAGATTTTACTGGAGCTAAAAGTTCATAGCCATCTTTTTTCAGATTCAGATAAGGAAACTTTCCTTCCCAGGTATTTGCTTTAGGCTTTCCTTCATTAATAGGTTCGTTCCCCCAAGGATACACCTGATCTAATTTTCCACCTCTTGATGCGTATTCCCATTCCGCTTCTGTTGGCAATCTTTTTCCGGCCCATTTACAATAAGCATTCACATCATCCCAACTTACTTGCACAACGGGGAAAAATTCTTTTCCTATTATAGTAGAATTGGGTCCATCAGGATGTTGCCAATCTGCACCAGCCATCCATTCCCACCATTGATTGTAATTATTTAAGTCTACTGGGCCTTTTGCTTGTTTAAAAACTAATGAAGCTGCAATCAATAATTCAGCTGGCGGTTTAGGCGTGCCCGGCGGTACCGATTTTTTTAATTCTTCCCAATCAGGTTTTCTTTCTGCAGTAGTTACATAACCTGTTGCCTCAACAAATTTTTTGAATTGCGCATTGGTTACTTCTGTTATATCCATAAAAAATGAATCAACACTTACTTTGTGTTTCGGAAATTCATCTCTATCGGCTTGTTCATTGTCTCCTCCCATATTAAATGCTCCTCCTGGTATCAATACCATTCCATTGATTGACTTTTCTGCAGTAAGATGAAAATGAATGCTGTCATGTGTATTAGTAGAAAATCTAGAGGGTATTTTCATACAACAAGATGGAAGCGTATCTATTTTTGTAGCCTTTTGCGCAGCCACTAATGTAACTGATAAGCTAGTATATATTAGTAATACACTTACTACCACTACTTTATTAGTTATTCTATGATTTAAAAATAACATCAACTTAATTTATTTTATTTGTCAATTTTCCAACTGGTCTTACGTGCTCTCCTTTTCTATTTTGTATATCATCTCCTAAATCCTTTCTTGCCTCCTCGGCTAATTTATTTAATTCGCTTACGATTAATGGATTTTGATTTTTTACATCATAGGCTTCCGACGGATCTCTTCTTAAATCATATAAGGCATATGGCATCATTATATTTTCAGGTGCATTTCCTGGGTAGCCGTCTTTTCCTGGGGCCTGATTTAAATAAGACCTAGATGGATGCTCAAATACTAATTTCCAATTATCTCTTCTTACCGCTTCCAAAGAATTGTTTCTGTAATAATAAAGGAAATTCTTACGAGGTGTTGCATTCATATCTCCTTTAAAAATTGAAAGTAAGCTTACTCCATCAATTTTATTTTCAGGTAATTCTAATTTACAAATACTCGCTATGGATGGCATTATATCTATAGCAGAAACCAATTGATTACAAATTTGACCTGATTGTATATTCCCTTTCCATCTTACAATAAATGGAACTCTATGACCTCCTTCATAGGTAGTGCCCTTGCCTTCTCTAAATCCACCTGGATTACCTGCATGATTACCATAGTTCAACCAAGGCCCGTTATCACTGGTAAAAATGACAATGGTATTTTTATCTAAACCATTTGATTTTAGAGTTTCCATAATGCGACCAATTCCATCATCTATTTCCTGTATTACATCTCCAAATAATCCTTGCTTGCTGGTTCCTCTAAATTTTTTAGAGGCATTGATAGGAACATGTGGCATACTGTGTGCAAGGTATAAGAAGAAAGGCTTGTTTTTATTTCGCTTGATGAAAGAAATGGCTGCATCTGTATATATGCCAGTTAAAGTAGATTGATCTTCTAAGGTTTTTATCTCTGCTATTTTATCATTGTCTTTAATTAAAGGCAAAATCGGATGTTTGGATTTATAATTTTCAGGTTTGGCAGGCGACCCATCGTAGTCCATTGGCCACATATCGTTTGAATAAGGAATGCCTAAGTATTCATCAAAGCCTTGAGATAAAGGTAGAAAGGCTTTATTGTCTCCTAAATGCCACTTTCCAATAATAGCAGTGGCATAATTTTTTTGCTTCATCATCTCTGCAATGGTCACTTCTGAATGCGCTAAACCTGTTTCACTTCTTGGGCCTAATGCCCCTGCCATACCCACTCTATTGGCGTAACATCCTGTAAGCAATGCTGCCCTTGATGCACTACAAACAGCTTGAGGTGTTAAATAGTTTGTAAAACGGATGCCGTCTAATGCAATTTGATCAATATTTGGAGTTCGAATATCCAAAGCACCATAACAAGATAAATCTCCATAGCCTAAATCGTCCATCAACACTAAAACAATATTTGGTGTTTGTTCTTTGTTTTGCGAAAACCCAACAGAAAACATTAGGATCATGCAAAATATAAAAACGAATTTTATTTTATTTAAATACATCATATTTTATAAAATTATTTTTTGGAAGATTATTTTTTGGAAGAATTTTTTGTGGAAGATGTTTCTTTTTCTAAAATAGCTTTCGCTTCCTTATCCTGATATTTATATATTAAAATAGCAAGCTTAGTTTTTAAATTGCTAATGGTAGATTGATAATTTTTATCATGAATCGAATTTTTCATTTCACTTGGATCATTTTTTAAATCATAAAACTCCCAAGTCGTTTTTGCGTTATAGAAACGAATTAATTTATATTGTGGGGTACGTATACCAAAATGCGGGCTCACATGATGGGGCTCTGGATATTCATAATAATGATAGTAAAGCTCATCCTTCCATTGCTTGACTTGATTGTTTTTTAATACAGGCACTAATGATACACCCTGCACTTCTGCTGGTATCTTTACTTGTGCTAAATCTAAAATAGTGGGTGCCCAATCTATATTAGAAGCAAACCTAGTAATATGGGTACCTGGTTTTATGAGTGTAGGATATCTTATTAAGAAAGGCGTCTTCAATGATTCTTCATACATAAATCTTTTATCAAACCAACCATGTTCTCCCAGATAAAAGCCCTGATCTGAAACATACACCAGCACTGTATTTTCAACCAAATTATTCTTATCCAAGTAATCAAGAATTTTCCCAATATTTCGATCCATCGATTTTGCTACTGCTAAATAATCCTTCATGTAGCGTTGAAATTTCCATTTAGATAATTCTTTCCCACTTAACTTCTTTTCATCAAATTCTTTGGTCACTCCATCATAATATTTTTTTAAAACTGCGCGTTGTTCATCATTAAGTCTTTTAAAATCGCCAGTGATATAATCCATATGTACTTTTACATCCTCATTCATACGCATGGTTTTTTCCACAGTCATATCCTGATGCATGGCCGCTTCTCTTCCTTCATAGGTATCAAAAAAATTAGAAGGTAGGGGAAAATCAATGTCATCATAAACGCCTAAATCGGGCAAATCTGGTATCCATTCCCTATGGGTAGCTTTTTCTCCTATCACTAAACAAAAGGGCTTATTTGGGTCTCTTGTATTTAGCCAATCTAAAGATTTATCAGTGATAATATTAGTGACATATCCATTTTGCTTAATCGTATCTTTATTGCTGCTAATAAAATCTGGATTGTAATAATTCCCCTGCCCTCTTAGTATGTTAAAATAATCAAAGCCTTGCGGTAGATTTCCTAAATGCCATTTACCCACCCATGCTGTTTGATAATTATTTTCCTGTAACAAGCGTGAAAAAAGAAATTGATTTACATCAAACTTTTTTTCATTTATAGTATATCCATTTTGATGACTGTACTTTCCAGTTAATAAAGTAGCTCTGCTTGGCCCGCAGATTGAATTAGTCACAAACGAATTTTGAAAAATAGCACCTTCTTTCGCTATTCGATCAATATTCGGGGTAGGCATTAATTTACCTCCATAAGCACCAATGGCTTGAAAAGCGTGGTCATCGGAAATAATGAAAACAATATTGGGCTGTTTGGCTTTAGTGGAGATTTGAGCCAACAACTGACTAGAATGGCTAGCTAAAAAAATAAAGCTCAGTAAAATTGATTTTAAGTAATTCATCTTAAGGCAATGGGCTTTGGTAAATACTACCTTAAATATACTTAAATAATCTTTTCTCCCAATAGCGCTATAGCCTAATTACATTAAATCATATTAATTTATGTAATATATTTATACTAGCTATCTTTAAAATATTAGTAATCGAAATATGAAACTATATCTAATCGTCTCTTTATTTTTTATCAGTCAACTTAGTTACGGACAGCTAAAGTCAAAAAATGTACTTATTACCTATTATAGTAAAACAGCCAATACGCAATCCTTAGCCGAAGAAGTAGCAAAAGGAGCGCAATCTATACCAGGCGTTCACGTGGTACTTAAAAGTATTCAACAAACAACAACAAAGGATTTATTAGATGCAGATGCTATTATTATAGGTAGCCCTGTTTACAATGCGAACCTCGCACCCGAAGTGGTTAAATTTATGAGTGAATGGCCGTTTGAGGGAAACCCATTAAAAGATAAAATAGGTGCTGCATTTGTTACCGCTGGTGGTATATCTGCTGGGGAGGAACTCGCGCAGGTTAATATATTACACTCTATGTTAATTTTTGGAATGATTGTGGTGGGCGGAGATCAGTGGACCTCTGCATTTGGAGCCTCTGCCATTACGAATGAAGGTATTTTCAAAACAGAAAAACTAGACAAACTATTTTTACAAAAAGGATTTGCACTTGGCAGCCGCGTTGCTACGCTTGCTAAAAAAATGAATTAAGAAGTTTAAAAGAAAATACTTTAAGTAGTCAACTAACTACTTAAAAACATTAAAAAATAAGTACTCAAATTTAAATACCATACCATTGGGTGCTGTTCTTTCCATGGTAGAATATAATTGCCTGCGGTAGCCAATATCAAACCTAGCCTGGCTTTTCACTATAAATTGTATGGAAGGCCCTATATCTAAAAACGATTTTTGATTCCCGTTCAAACGCTGACCAATGAGTTCAAACATTAGATTCACATTTGTTTGATTATAGCTTGTATATATTTTAGGTAGCATTAGCTTACCCACAGATAAAGTATAATTCATTGCACTATTAGACTGCGTTGGAGGGAACTTATAATTGGGTTTATTATCATATGCCCTTTCATAACTAAGGGTACTATTAACAGCCACCTTATGCAATAATTTAGTAGCAATAAACCCCGCCTCGTAGCCTGTGTTATGCCCCATTGTCTCAATTTCATCTTGGTGTATATCAGCTCTATTTTTACTAGCACGCGCAAACAAGGCCATTCTAAAATGACTTTGTTTTGCATCTTCACTAAAGAACCTATACTTCGCATATAAACTTCCACCTTCAGTTTCAAAACCACCTTCTTGTCTATTACTTATAAACCCTTGTGCATGCACCATCCATTTTTTATTAATACCCCACATAAGCTCTGGCATATTATGGTAATTTAGTTTACCATCTTTCTCTAAAAAGAATCCATTCATATCTCTAAACCCTAATGACTTTGCAGGCATATTACTAGCAGGCTCTGTAAATACAAATAGCTCTTGAGAAAATGCGGTGGAATAAATAAAAAGGGAAATGAAAAGGAAAATTTTATTCATATTATAAGACCTTAATATGATATACATTTTTATTATTACTAGCGTATGTAGGATATTGCTTTGCCGTCTTTTCAATTTGCTTGTACTCTTTATCTACGATAAAACCTTTATCTAAAATTTTTACTTTTACCTCTCCGCTTAAAGTACCCGCTTTGGTATCCATAAAAGTATAGGTGTTGTTGTCTAGTGTAAAGGTTCCGTTATTGGCTGCCTGCTGGTCTTTAAAATTAAACACCACCACTAATTCACCCACAGAAAAGCCTGCATCTTCTACTTTCTTTTTAACGTCACCAATATTCACAGCACTGCCATTTTTAAAATAAAGTAAGAAGGCTGTGTTGTTTAAATCGGGTTCTACTTTTTCTATGGCTTCTATAGATATTAACTGCTTATAAGTAGCTTTAGAACACATAGAACAGGTAAGTCCTGTAGCCGTTAATTCTGCCTTCAAAATTTGGGCATTTACTGCTACTGAAACAAATAGTATAACTGTAAGTATGAATAATTTTTTCATTTTGCTTTGTTTATTTTAAACTTATCTATGAATACACAAAATTAGGCATTTTTGTACTACTTATATATGATTTCTATCAATTTTGGCATTCGTGAGTGCTTTCGAAATTGGAAAAATTCAATAATTACAGCCATAACGCCCTACCTAATTTAATAATGCCTATATTATTTATAAAATGAAAATGAATTTTAGCCTAATTTTAGGAATAGAAAAAATCTGAAAAATATTAGTTTACATTTTAAAATAAATTTTATGAAAAAATTATTATTCTTAGTTATTATGTTAGTTTCTTTTTCATTTACTTATGCTCAAGACACTAATAAGAAAAAATTAGTATTCAACCCAAAAAGTCCTACCTATGAAGTGGAAGCTACCTGTGGTAATTGTATGTATAAAATGAAAGGCGATGGCTGCAATTTAGCTGTTAAACTAAAAGGCAAGAACTACTTTGTAGATGGAACGAATATTGATGATCATGGCGATGCACATGACACAGAAGGTTTTTGCAATGCCATTAAAAAAGCGAAAGTTCAAGGCAGTATTGTGAATGACAGGTTCGTGGCTACTTATTTTGAGTTAATTAAAAAGTAGAACTTAAAATACATATTGCTACCTTTGCGCTTTAGCAGCAAATAGCATAAAAATGATTTACAAAATACTTACAGTAATTGGACTTGCCACTTTTGAAATATATGCTGCAATTCCTGCAGGCTTTGCTTTCAAACTAAATCCAATTGCCATTTTTTCGTACAGTCTCATTGGAGGTTTAATAGGTGTTTTTGTAGCAGCCTACTTAGGTGATATTATTAAAAAATGGATAAGTACATTCAGAAAAAATAAAGTCGAAAAAGTTGCCAAAGAGCCAGGATTTGCCTTAAAAATTTGGCAGAAATATGGTGTTGTAGGTTTAGGCTTATTGGGTACGATGACTGTTGGCGCTCCTATCAGTATTGGAATTGGTGTTGGCTTTAATGTGCCCACCAACAAAATGGTATTTTGGTGCAGCCTAGGCGTATTATTAAGATGTGCCCTATTTACAGCTATTGGTTATTTTGGGCTTCAATTGATATAAGTTCTTACCTTAGAGACATGCAAGTAACTATCTTACGAATTTTTCGAAAAGTACACAGAGCAATGGGGGCATTCTTATTTTTGTTCTTTTTTATTGTTGCCATAACAGGATTAACACTTGGTTGGAAAAAAAACAGTAATGGTTGGATACTTCCAGCCACAATGAAAGGAAGTTCTGCCAATTTAGATACTTGGAAAACCACCAAAGAACTTTTAAAAATTTCAGACAGTGTTTTAATCAATAAAGTAGATAAATCATTAAGCACTGAATTAGATAGAATTGATATCAGAAAAGATAAAGGAGTCGTTAAATTTTTATACGTAGACAATTATTGGGAAATTCAATTAGATGGTCAATCGGGAACTGTCTTACAGATAAGTCAACGCCGATCTGACTTTTTCGAAGATATACATGATGGCTCATTCCTAGATCGTTATTTCAAAACCAATGGAGAGCCAATTAAATTAGTATACACATCCATAATGGGTATCTCATTATTTTTATTTACTGTTACAGGGTTTTGGCTATGGATGGGACCTAAATTCATTAGGAATAAAAAAAGAAAATAGCCGTACATTAAATTTTAAACCAAAATTTAAAACATGAAAACAACAAAAATTATTTACTGGATAAGCACAGGTATTATTTGCTTATTCTCTTTAGGTGCGATACAAATGAATTCTCAAGTGGCTATTGATGGCGCTAATCATTTACTTATTCCACGTTACCTTGGTATAGAAGTGAGTATTGGTCAGTTAATAGGTTTAGTACTTTTAATAGTACCAGCTGTGCCTGCTCGTTTTAAAGAATGGGCCTATGTGGGTTATGGTATCATGTATATAACAGCGTTGATTGCACATATAGCAGTTGGTGATGCTTTTATTCCCTTTGGTATAATGTCTGTCATTTTCTTTGGGCTACTTCTTACCTCTTATATTAGTTTTCACAAATTACAGGAGGCAAAGAAATAAATTATAGCGGCCAAATAGAAGGGTTAAATTTTTTAGAAGTAATATACACTTAACAATTAGTTAATGTATTCGTAACATACCGATAATAGAGTATTAATATCTTTCATGCTTAAATTTAAAACATGAAGCAATTAAAATTCGTTTATCTATTATTAATTACAGTCACTATCTTTTCTTGCCGTAAAGAAGATGTTTCCGCCCCTCTTGAAAACACGCAGAATGAAGACCTTAGTGGCTATACTGAAATAGCCTCTATTAATTTAGGTGGCCTTGGCGCTGCAGAAATTTCAGCTTTTGACCCTTCTACAGACAGATTATTCGCAGTGAATAATAGCTACATATTAAATAAAATTGATGTAATTGATATTAGTAACCCAGCATTAATTAGTGTCATACATTCAATTAGCATGTTACCTTATGGTGGCTATGTAAACAGCGTTGCTGTTAGCAATGGTAAATTAGCTGCTGCCGTTGAGTCAACCGACAAACAAGCTGCAGGTAAAATTGTTGTTTTTAATACATCTACCTACGCCGAAATAAAATCAATTAATGTAGGTGCATTACCTGACATGGTTACATTTACTAATGATGGTAATTATATTATTTCTGCAAATGAAGGCGAACCAAGTGATAACTACGTTAATGACCCTGAAGGAAGCGTATCTATTATAAAAGTGTCTGACTATTCAGTTAAAACAATTAATTTTTCAACTTTTGAAAATCAGTTAGCTACATTAACTTCAAAAGGTTTTAGAATATTTGGTCCAGGTAAGAATTTTAACAAAGACATAGAGCCAGAATACATTACTGTTTCAGATGATAATACAACTGCCTATGTGACTTTACAAGAAAATAATGCCATTGCTGAAATTGACATTGTTACTGGAATTGTTAAAAAAATAATGCCATTAGGCTTTAAGGACTATTCATTAGAAGCAAATGCAATTGACGCAAGCGACAAGGATAGCAAAGTAGCATTTACAGCTTATAATAAAGTATTCGGTATCTACATGCCAGATGCCATTGCTTATTATAATTATAACGGTAAGCCTTATTTATTTACTGCAAACGAAGGCGATTCAAGAGAATATACAGCATTTATTGAGATGAAAAGAGCAGGTACTGTAACATTTGATCCTACAAATTTTCCAACAGCAGCCACTTTAAAAACTGACGCTAATTTAGGTAGACTTAATATAACTACAACATTAGGCGATACGGACGGAGATGGCGATTTTGATGCTTTATATTCATTAGGGGCAAGATCATTTAGCGTTTGGGATGCGAATACTGGAGCACAAGTTTTTGATAGTAAAAATGAATTAGATAAAAAAGCAAATGAATTAAAAATTTATGATGACGGCAGAAGTGATGATAAAGGAGTTGAACCAGAGTCAATTGCTATTGGAAGAGTGGGTAGTAAAACAATAGCCGTTGTTGGAATGGAAAGAGCAGATGCATTTGCCATTTATGATATTACTACTCCTACAGCACCCGTTTTTATTAAAATGTATAAAACAGGTGATGCGCCAGAAGGAATTATTTTCATACCCGCTTCTAAAAGTCCAATTAATCAAAGTTTAATAGTAATTAGTAGTGAAAATGATGGTTTGGTAAAAATATATAAGAGTACAAAATTATAAAATTCACTTTTTCAATTTTTAGGAAGCCCTCATAGTTTACTATGGGGGTTTCTTTTGGGGTATATAAAATTAGCTGCCTACTTTCCTCTTTTATTTTTTTTCTAACTATTAAAAAAAGCATATTAACGAATAATACGGCAGCTATTAATCTAAATATTTCATGATAATAAGGAATCTCGTAACCATCAAGGGCTAGATAATCAAAAAAGCTTCCTGCCACAATCATTAGCAATCTTGCAAGAATATGATACTTCAATACACTTAGCTTTTGACCGCCTTTGAAAATTTCAAAAATTGAAAATATCCCCAATAGTGTGATAGCAAAATGTAGATTAGAATACATGGGGCGTAATATAGATATAATTCTACATATGTCAGATTCCTGTTGAGCAATTTTGAGTGGAATTGTCTAAATTTAAAACAGCAAAGACCTAGCTTTGCATAAATTAGCCAACCAGCCATAAAGTATGCAAAAATATCTATTCCTATTCTTAGCTGTGATTACAGTGCATACCAGTACTGCTCAAAAAAAAGAAAGAAAAGGAGAATTCTATATTTCCTGGGGATATAATAAAGAATATTATACACTATCTAATGTAACTATTAACCAGCCTGCATTAAAAAATAATTTTACTTTTAAAAATACTTTATTGGTAGATAACCCAGGATGGGACGATGGTTTATTTACCAAAGCTTTAAGCATTCCTCAGTACAATTATCGTTTTGGATATTTCTTTGACAAAAACAAAGACCTTGCCTTTGAAATAAATTTTGATCATACCAAGGCATTATTCAAAGACAATCAATTAATACGTATGTCTGGTACTTTTAATGGCGCTAAGGTAGACTCTAGTTTTATTTTTACTAAATCGGGACAAGGGACTGCTGAAAATTATTATTACTTAAACAACGGAGCTAATTTTTTATTATTCAATATTGTAAAACGCAAACGATTCAAAAAAATATCAAATGATTTTATTGCCATAGATGGTTTAGCCAAGGCAGGAATTGGTCCCTTAATTCCACATGTAGAAAATAAATTGTTTGGTCAAAAAAATGATAAGGGGTTTCAGTTCGGAGGATGGAATACAGGGCTTGAATATGCACTAAGAAGTACCTTTCATAAAAAATTATATCTTGAGTTCGCAGGTAAACTAGACTACGCTTATTATTACAACCTAGATGTGTATAAAGGAAACGCCAAACAGGGTTTCGGCACGATGGAATTTATACTTAGTTTGGGCTATACCTTGCCTATGGGGCCTAAACTCAATAACGCTAAATAGCTCTACATAAAAAGAAAATTAAGCCGGTAAGGTTTTCTTGTACTTTAAGTACTCCTTTTTAGCATCTTTGATGAATGCCTGCTCTGAACTAGCATGAGTTAACTTATAGGAAATTCTGTTTTTGTCCACCGTTTTACCCTTAATTTGATTGGGGTAATGTTGCATTGAAAATTTCATTAATTCCATAATTAAAGGAATAGTACTAATACCTTTTTCAGTTAACGTATATATAAATACTTTTTTATTAGTAGGGTGATTATTTTTTTCAATCAAGCCATCTAGTACCAATTTTTTTAAACGATCGGCTAAAACCCTAGTAGCAATTTTTTCACGGTTGTCCATTAATTCTTTATAGGTACACTTTTTTAAAAAAAGCATATTTCTAATTATAATAAGTGACCATTTATCTCCTAAGACATCTAAGCCTGTTGCGACAGCACAAATGGAACGAAATTTAGTTTTAAGCATATCCGAATATTTTAACGAAGATATATCAATAAAGTGCTTAGTCGTATTCTTGTGGAATCATTTACATGAATGGTTGCGCTTTATAAATTCATTATAACTTTTAAATTTAGTTTAAAAATATAGGCATCAACTATTTAGACAATTCTATGACAATAGTCATAGCTTAAACAAGCTTTTAGCTAGATTAAAGTCGATGCCGGGAAAGGTACTTAAGTAGGTCTTATAAGAGGGGTTTAGGATTCCCTCTTAGCTTGAATAGTTGTATCTTCCATCTTAATAAATGCAAAAAATAAAATAGAAAAATTCTTCGCCATGAAAACAAGAAATTATTTGCCACTTATAATCTTAATACTATTTTATAGCCTTTTAATAAGCTGTACTTCTAGCTCCACGAGTCCTAAGGAGGGGTTTATAGATGTGAAAGGTGGCAAAGTTTGGTACCGTATTAATGGCACAGGTAATAAGCCTGCACTTCTTTTATTACACGGCGGGCCTGGCTCTTCTAGTTATGGCTTAGAAAATTTAAAGGAATTAAGCAATGACCGTCCTATTATATTTATTGACCAGCTAGGTTGTGGCAGGTCTACAAGAATTACCGATACCTCTTTAATGACTATCGAAAATTATGTAGAACAACTTGAGCAAATTAGAACAGCTCTACAACTTGAAAACTTTTACTTATACGGCCACTCTTGGGGCACTATGCTAGGCATTGACTATTATATTAAATACCCGAAACATATAAAGTCAATTATTTTTAGCAGCCCTTTATTTAGCACGGAAATGTGGACCAAGGATGCAGATACTTTAATTGCTTCTCTACCCGACTCTATTCAAACCAATATTAGAGTAAACGAAAAAAATAAAACCTACGATAATGCAGCTTATCAAGATGCAGTAACTCTTTATTATAAAAACTTTTTAAGAAGAACTGAAAGAACAAAAGGACAAGCCGATACTGCTAAATTATTTTCAGGTTCCAATGTATATGAATTTATGTGGGGGCCTAGCGAGTTCACAGCTACTGGTAATTTATTAAAGTATGACCGCTTAGCATTTCTTACTACCATTAAAGTGCCTACCTTATTAGTAGCAGGTGAATTTGATGAAGCAAGGCCTAGCACCATTCAACATTTTCAAACTATGATTCCAGGTGCTGAATTTAAGATGATTAAAAATGCAGGTCATGCCACTATGCAAGATAATAAAGAAGAATACCTAGCAACACTTAAAGCTTTTTTAGATAAAGTAGATAACTTTATAGCTCACAAATGATTGACTAATTAATGGACTAAATAATTAAGTAAATAAATTATCATGAACTTTCGAATTATTTTATTTTTCATTTTTGCGCTGAATATAAGTGTAGGTGCTAAAGCACAAACTGCATCATCCGGCTTTACCATTATACCCCTAGGTGTAAAAGGCGGACTAGATGAAGCCAACCTATCTTCCTATATGGTAGCCGCAAAAGGTTCCAGTAATTATATATGCTTAGACGCAGGTACTATTAATGCTGGTTTACAAAAAGCGGTAGCTAATAAATTATTTACAGCGCAAAGCGCCGAAGAAGTTCAAAAAAATAATATCAAGGCTTATTTTATTTCACATGCACATTTAGACCATGTGGCAGGACTTATTTTAAATTCACCTAATGATAGTCCAAAAAATATTTATGGCTTCAATGCTGTAATTGATATTTTAAAGAACAACTATTTTACGGCCAAAAGCTGGGCTAATTTTGGTAGCGAGGGCGATAAACCTATTTTAAATAAGTATACCTATAACTACTTAACGCCTGGTAAAGAAATTGAAATTCCTACTACCGAATTAAAGGTTACCCCTTATATACTTAGCCATGTAAACCCCTATGAAAGCAGTGCTTTTTTAGTACGTAATAATAATAGCTATTTGCTTTATTTAGGAGATACTGGTGCCGATGAAGTAGAAAAGTCGAATCAATTAGAACAATTATGGAAGGCTATTGCAGATAAAGTAATAGCGCATACACTGAAAGCCATTTTTATTGAAGTGTCTTTTGACAATACCATGCCCGATAAAGCATTATATGGTCACCTAACCCCCCGTTTATTAATGCAAGAAATGAAAGTCCTTAATAAGCTTTCTAATGGACAGCTTCAAAAAGTACCCATATATATTACCCATATCAAACCTTGCGCTACTTGTGAAATTTCCATCAAAAAGGACATAGCACTGTCAAATACAGAGGGGCTTACTATTAAATATGCAGAACAAGGTAAGGCCATACAGTTGCCTTAATTTTCTTATATATTCTATCTCAAATAAATAAGAACCACTTATCCCATTTCCATTTGTATTTAGAAGAATTTTGTTAATTTAATGGTCTAAATAATCAGGTCTTATAAAAAGCTTTAAGCAAATATATAATCACCTTCATTAGTTAGTAATCACATTTATTAAACTAAATTAAATAGTATGTCAAACAGTAAAAAAACTATTCAAAACAATTCACGCCGCAACTTTTTATACCAAAGTTCCTTAGCTTCATTAGGCTTAGTGTTCATGGGTAAAAACGCATTAGCTGCTAATTCTTTCTTCCTTGCTAATCCAAGCTCTAAAATTAAAGGGGTACAAATTGGTGCTATCACTTATTCTTTTAGATCCATGCCAGGTAGTGCAGAACAATTAATTCAATATTGTAAAGAAGCGGGCATTAGTGCCGTTGAATTAATGGGAGACCCTGCTGAAGCCTATGCAGGAAGTCCAGCAGGTGCAATGCCAAAAATGACTCGCGAGGAGTACATGAAAACAATGGAAGAAAGAAATGCAAAAGCAAGAGCTTGGAGAGAAACGGCTTCCATGGATAAATTTGTAGAACTAAGAAAATTATTCAATGACGCAGGCATTACAATTTATGCATACAAACCAGATGCCGCTTTAGGGGTAAAAAGTACCGATGGCGAAATTGATTACGCAATGCGTGCAGCAAAAGCATTAGGAGCTACTTCAGTGAATGTGGAAATACCTACCAATGCAGATCATTCAAAAAGATTAGGTGAGTTTGGTTTAAAACATAAAGTATATGTGGGTTATCATGCACATTTACAAGCCACAGACACTGCATGGGACTTGGCTTTGAGTCAATCTCCTTACAACGCTATCAACCTTGACTGCGGCCATTATATTGCAGCAGGTGGGGCGAACACCACAGCCTCTTTATTAGCTTTTATTGAAAAAAATCATGACCGTATTTCAAGTATGCATATTAAGGATCGTAAGAACAAAGTAAATGGTTCAAAGAATATGCCATGGGGAGAAGGCGATACACCGCTTAAAGAAATTCTAACTTTATTAAAAACTAAAAAATATAAAATACCTGCCTCTATTGAATTAGAATATGATATTCCTGCAGGCTCTGATGCAGTAAAAGAAACTAAAAAATGTTTCGAGTATGCTAAAGCTATTTTAGAAGGATAATAGCAGAAGGGTAATATTTAAATTTTTAAGAAGTCCTATTTAGATATATTTTTTATAATGACTAAATTGATTAACTTTCGGGTGAATTAATTTAGTCATTTTTTTATTTAGTTTATTAGTCAAAATTATGAACCAGAACATTGCTCAAAATATTTTTATACATCATGTACTTTTTTATTTAAAAAACCCTACATCGGTTGCTGATAAAAATAAATTATTAGAGGGACTTCAAAAATTAGCTACCATTGAATGTATTCGTTTTTCGGATATTGGAACACCTGCGGCTACCAACAGGTCGGTGATTGAAAGAGACTATACTTATTCTTGGTTATGTATATTTAATACCGCTGAAGAAGAAATGGTGTATCAAGGACATCCAATTCATGATGAATTTAGAAATAACTATGCCCATTTATGGGAGAAAGTAGTTATTTACGATTCAACCACCAATACACAGGAAAGCCAGTAGCAATAAGGCTTAAGCCCCAAATGGCTTCATAGGGTTTATTCAATATAGTAATGACGAATAAGGCTGCGCAGAATAATAAAAATAGGCCTGGCACAAAAGGGTATCCAATAACCTTATACTTTCTTTCGTATTCCGGATGCTTTACTCTTAATATTATAACACCCAAGGCGGTACTTCCATAAAATATAAAGGAAGCAAAAATAAGCATATCGGTTAATTGATCAAAGCTTCCAGAGAACACTAAAGCAATGGCCCAAAAAGCTTGAATAAATAAAGCTATATCGGGTGTATTGTATTTGGGATGTACATTCGCTGCTTTATAAAAGAACAATTTATCTCTTGCCATCGCATACATCATTCTAGCCGAAGTTAATATAGTGCTATTGGTAGCATTCAAAGTAGTGACTACAATTAAACTAGCTACAAGTACCATTCCAATAGATCCACCTAATTTACCTGCCACTTCTACTGCAGCAATTTTATTAGGGGTGAGTTGAATAAAATAATCAATAGGTAAAATATATACAAAAACAATGTTTAATAAAACATAAGCAGTCATCACAATTAATGTACCAATGCCTAATGCTAGTGGTAAATTTCTTTTAGGATTTTTTATTTCCTCCCCTACATAGGCAACGCTATTCCATCCTTCATAGCCCCAAAAAGCACCCAAACTAGCCACGAATAAGGCTTTCAGCAAACTAAAGCCATGTAAATCGGGGGCATTAGGTAATTGGCTTGCTGTAGTTATATTGCTAATGCTTCCTTCTGTAGAACCAAATCCAATGGCAATAAAGGCAACTATACAAGTTAACATCAAATAAGTTAGTACCGTACTTAATTTTGTTGCAAACTGCGCCCCCCGATAATTTAATAAGGTGAGTGCTATAATTAATAAAGAAGCTAACAATTTAATAAATAAACCTTGTGAGATAGCTATACCTAAAATGCTAGTATCTCCATTTATAATGGGAAGTGGAAATAAACTATTTAATGACTGCGCAAAAATATATGCCAATGCTGCAATAGAAGATGTTTTAATAACGGTGAAACTGGCCCATCCATACATAAAAGAAAAAAAGCGGCCATATACTTTTTGAAAATAAAAATATTCTCCCCCCGAATTAGGAAACATACTTACCATCTCAGCAGTGGACAAAGCACCTGCTAAACTAATAAGGCCAGCAACTACCCAACAAAGAATAACTAATACGGGAGAACCTAACTCCTGAGACATGGGCGCTAACTTCTTAAACACACCAGAGCCAATAATTACACTTACGACTAAAAAAGTAGCAGTGCTTACTCCTATTTTGGGTTTTAATACTTCCATTCTACAATTTAGTGTATTCTATATAAAGACTAGTACATCTATTAGCAATTGTACTATAGTTTTGTAACCCCAAAACCTGGCTGGCTATTAATATGCATATAGCCATCCTTTAATTCAAAGCCGCCGGTAACTAAATCCTCCGCTAAATCAAAGCTGCCGTCTAAATCGATATACTTAGTATTCGAACAGCAGTAAGCGGCATGAAGCGCCGCAGTAATACTTATAATACTCTCATCATTACATCCCCAGAATAAATTAATATTTGCATTTTTAGCAATAGTCGCAATTTCCATAGCGCCCATAATACCGCCGCATTTCATTAATTTAATATTGTATACACCGAAAGGTTTGCTAATAGCATATTCCAATGCAGCTTGCGGGTCTTTCAAGGATTCATCGCCCATTAATATAGAACGGTAAGCGGGATCAACTTTTAATAATTCTAATTCTTTACCTACGGGTAAAGGTTGTTCTATTAGTTCAACACCTACTTTTTTAGTAGCCTCTATAAATTTATTCAAGTCGGCCAAGCTATAGCCCTGATTCGGGTCTACTCTTATTATATATTCAGTTGGATATTTTTCATGCAGCTTAAGCACTTTTTCAATATCCTCCTCTATATTCAATCCTAGTTTTACTTTTAATACTTTAAAGCCTAGGCTTAAAAAACCAGCAGCATCTTCTAAAGTTTCTTCCACGCTTTTAATACCAATAGTAATAGAAGTAGGTAAGGCTTTTATTTTTTGTCCATAAAATTCAGCCACTGAAATACCCATGAATTTTCCAAAGGCATCGTGCATGGCTATATCAATAGCAGCCTGTGTTCCAGGTAAGTGATCAAAATGTTGTCTTGCTTCGTAAATCATTTTTTGAAAATGACGAATATCTCTGCCCACAAAATTTTTAACAAATTCAGTTTCTAAATTAATAGCTGTTTGTGCAGTCGTTTCTCCTACTACTTCTCCTGCTGGGCTTCCACAACCATAGCCCACCATACCATTGGCTAACTCTACTTCAAAAAAAGCTAAACTTACATCGGAGAAAGTGCTATAGGCAATAGTATAAGGCTTGGTCAAAGCCATTTTTTTTAGATAAGATCTTAGGGCTACTATTTTCATTAGGTACTAATTATTTATTTTATTTTTTAATTACTCAAAATTTTAGTTAATTTTTCAAAATTAACTTTATACTTAGTAAGGTTTATATGCTCAATTATTTTTTTAGGCCTTTTAAAGTAGGCAATATTTTATCTACTCCTTCCTGAATAGGTAATAATACGGGTATGTTTAATTTTTGCTCGTATTGTTTTTGAAAAGCAAAAGCTTCTTCGGTACTACAGTCTTCAGTATGAATACCTACCGCTATTACTTTTGAACCTAGTTTTTCAATAATCTCAATTTCCGATTCAACGCTAGGAATAGATCCCCATTTTTCATCGTGGTCAAAATATTTACGCTTAGGAGCGAATAATAATATTACATGCTTAGCATTACCAGATATTAATAACTCAATACCACAAGGACCACTTGGGTTTCTTAAAGAAGATTGCCCTTCTAAGAAAATAAAATTGGGTGCGGTTTCTTTCCAACAAGTAAGAATGGCATTTTCTAATTCTCCAGAAACAAAATCATTTAAAGTAGAATCAAAAACAAAACCATATTTACCACCTTGCAACCAACCTGTTTGTCCAGTGTATATCATTTCAGCCTTTAGTCCATCTGCTTCGCAGGCCTGTCTTAACATTCTAGCGGTAGTTCTTTTACCCATGGCGCAGTCCATGCCTATAACGGCTATGATGGGCGCTGTTACTTTATAGATATCTCCTGTCCAAAAACTAAGTTGCTCTCTTGTCTTGGGTTTTCTTACATCAATTAATTGTACCCCTTTTTCTTTAGCAAGCGCTACTATCTCTGGCTTCTCATTTAAATATTCATGTAAACCATTCACAATAGATAAACCTGCATGAATGGCTTCAATAATAGTGGTTAACATATTGCCGGGTAGTCTTCCACCTACTGTAGCCACTCCAATCACTAAAAATTGAATATCGGTAAGCCCCTTTATAGCCTCTTGTAAATTTTCAAATACCGGAATATTTCTATTTTTACCATCTAATAATATGCCTGCATCCTGTCCAGCAGTTTCAGCATAATCAACTACACCTTTAATGGTAAAGCGTTCTGTACCTCTAATAAGCCCGTGTGCAGTTTTTGCATCTAAGGCTTTTAATAAACCATTCGTTAATATAATTGCATTGTTCATTTTCTTTTTCTTGCTTTTACTATTTTGAATTATTGCTATTATTTTCTTTTGATAAGTACACCTGGATAATTTCCAGTAGCCTTTTGATTTTGATAACTAAGTTGGCCATTAATCCAAACCATTTCAATACCTGTTGACAAAGCCGTGCCATTTTGAATAGTTGAATTATCTTTCACTGTAGCGGGGTTTAATAAAACTAAGTCGGCGTAATTACCTGCTGCAATAATACCACGGTCGGTTATGCCTAAATGTTTTGCTGTTAGGCCTGTCATTTTATGAATAGCATTTTCTAATGAAATAATTTTATCTTCTCTAACATACTTACTCAATACTCTTGTAAAAGCACCATGGCCTCTAGGATGCCCACTTGCACTACCATCGGAACATATATTGGCATAAGGCCAAGCTATAAAATTAGCAATATCTTTTTCAATCATAGACTTTGCTGCAATGGCTTCTACGGTTCCTTTAAAATCAGGATTCTTTTCTTTAAAATCTGAAGCAATAGCAATTAACGCCATTAAAGTAACAGACGGCTTTTCATTTCTCATAGCTGCAATAGCTGCAAGGGTCTTACCTCTATAGGCTTCTACGGGTGCATACTTTACTAAATAAGATTCACTGGCATCAAATGTATGATTCACGGCAAACTCTGCACTCACCGGATTGGTGTAATCTCTTGTTGGAAATAAAACCCTCAATGTGGAGTTCCAATAAGTATAAGGATATACATCGGCAGTAATATTAATTCCGGCAGCTCTTGCTTTTTCTAATTTTGTAATTAATGCTTTGGAAGTTTCCCAATCGTCTTTGAGGGCAATTTTAATATGTGAAATTTGTACGGGCATTTTAGTCACCCTTCCAATTTCAATAATTTCATCAATGGCTTCTTGAAATCTAATATCTTCACTTCTTATATGACTCATATACCTTGCCTTAGCAGCAGCTGTTACTTGTGCCAATTGTATTACTTCATCTTTACTTGAAAAAAAGGCTTGCTCATATTCCAGCCCAGTAGATAAACCCAATGAACCTTTCTCTAATTCTTTTTGTAAAATAATTTTCATTTTATCTATCTCTACTTGGCTAGCTTCTCTATACACATCGTTTTCTCCCATCACTTCTTCTCTCAAAGTTCCTTGTCCTGTGTAGGTTCCCACATTCACTGCCATAGAATGCTCTTTAAACATTTTGGTTAAACTATCCATTGCATAACTGCCCCCATCCTGACCTATAATAATAGTGGTAATGCCTTGGCTATTGGTAGGAATGGCCTCCGGATGGTCATCTAAGTCTCCAAAATGATGGCTATGAGAGTCAATAAAACCAGGGGCTAAGACAAGTCCTTTGCCATCAATGACCTGCTCATTTGTACCAGCTTTTAATTGACCTAGTTCCATAATTTTCTTCCCCTGTATTCTTACCGATGCACTATAAGCAGGCTTACCCGTGCCATCTATTAATTGGATATTGGTAATTAATTGGGTGTTTTGATTAGCTGTATTTTTTTCTTGTGCAAATAACGATGAAGTAATTGTTACTAATAGTAGTAAAGAAAAAACGCTTGAATTTTTTGTTTTCATTATAATTATATAATTATTTACCAAAAACGAATATACATGGCAGCTACTAATCCTAGTACAATAATGACCATTGCTAAATTGGCATTGGTTAATTTATATTTAGTACCATCTTCTATTAAATCGTTTTCATGTTTTTGTCCACTCTTATCTAATAAACTTACAAGTACAATAGTTATCATGGTAAAGGCAAACACTAATCCCATTTGAATTAAATAAGGAATTTCAAAACCACCGTGACCATTAGAATAAGCAGTATATAAAATAGTTTCATTGCCAGCGAGGCCCACTATAAATTTATCAAATACAATAGAAAGTATTACTCCAACAATAATTCCTGTGATAGCCGCTTTTGAAGTTGCTTTTTTCCAAAAGAAACCTAATAAGAAAACCGGGAAGATAGCAGGTGAAATATAGCCTGTATATTTTTGAATAAATTCAAAGCCGCCCTTTCCGCCAATACCTAATGTATCGTTCCAGTTAATTATAATGGCAATGATTAAAGAAATAATAATTATGATACGACCCGTGGTGACTATTTTAGTATCAGAGGCCTCTCTATTAATATATTTTTTATAAATATCTAAAGAATAAATAGTAGATATACTATTGGCCTTGCCTGCTAAAGAAGCTACTATAGCTGCTGTCAAAGCCGCCATAGATAAGCCTTTCAGCCCAACAGGTAAAAACCCTACAACAGAAGAATAGGCATTGTCTTGATTTAAACTACCATTACTTAACATTTCTTGTTGCAAGTCTCCATTTTGATATAAAACATAAGCTGCAATACCTGGAAGCACCACTAGTACAGGCATTAATAATTTTAAAAAGGCTGCAAAGAAAATGCCGGTTCTTGCCGTTTTTAAATCGGCGCCTAAGGCTCTTTGTGTAATGTATTGATTACATCCCCAATAATTTAAATTCGCTACCCACATACCTGCTGCCATCATAGCAAGTCCTGGTAAGCTTGAATAATCGTCAATTTGTTTTTGTGTAGCGCCCGCACCGGGTTTATCAAATATCATATTAAAATGATCTGGTGCTGCTTTTAATAAATGATTAAATCCTGCAATGGCGTTACTACCATACCCAAATTTTTCTCCCACTACAGTTAATGCTATATATGAAGTGATAAGTCCTCCCACTGTTAATACTAATACTTGTATTACATCGGTGTAGCCAATCACCTTCATACCCCCTAAAGTAATGAACAAGGCAAATAGCGCAAGACCTATCATAATTAAATGAAAGTGGGCGCCACCTGTTAAATTATTAATAGCAATGGCTCCTAAATATAAAATAGAAGTAAGGTTTACAAATATGTATAAGAACAACCAAAAGATAGCCATGATCATGGCCACTGTTTCGTTATACCTTGTTTTTAAAAACTGTGGCATGGTGTAAATTCTGTTTTTCAAATACACCGGCATAAAAAATACACCCACCAAGACTAAAGAAACGGCTGCTATCCACTCATAGGCAGAGATAGCTAAACCTAATCTAAAACCATTCCCGCTCATTCCAATAAATTGTTCTGCTGAAATATTAGAGGCAATTAAACTTGCTCCAATAGCCCACCAAGTTAATTGACCCTCTGCTAAAAAGAAATCGGTGGAATTGGCAGTGGCCAATTGTTTACGCTTATAAATCCAAAAGCCATAGCTGGCAATTATTAAAAAGTAGAGTGTAAAAACAATGTAATCATAGCTTTGTAATCCTTGAGTCATAGCAATTGGTTTTGGTCTTAAAATTAGGTCATTAACTTAAAAAGGCACCCTTTAAAACTACCTTTTTTTTCAATACCAAAACGCTCCATTCTAGTGCAGGCAAAGTTTCATGCTGTTTATTGATAGGAATCATAAATAGCTTAATTATCCTTAATTTTATAGCACAAGCATATACACTATGAACCCAGCCTTTAGTAAATTCAGTCGTTTAATTACCAACCCTATTTCATTTGGCTTTTTTTTATTTACAAAATTGCCGGCCGCTTTTTTTGCGGGTTTGAGAATACATTATTTTGATGATCTAAAATGTGTAGTACGTATTCGCTACTCTTGGTTTAGTCAAAACCCTTTTCAATCAATTTATTTCGCGGTGGAAGCAATGGCGGCAGAAATGACTTGCGGCATGCTAGCCTTTGCTCAAGTATACCAAAGAGTTCCTAAAATTAGTATGCTGGTTGTGGGCACGCAGGCCAATTTTTTAAAAAAAGCAACAGGTACTATTTTATTTAGCTGTGAAGATGGCTTGGCCATTCAAGAAGCTATTCAAGAAACTATAGCTACCGGTGAAGGAAAAACAGTAATTTGTAAGTCGGTGGGCACGAACTCAAAAGGCGAAGTAGTTGCCGAATTTAATTTTACATGGAGCTTTAAAGCTAAAAAATAACCATAAAAAACTCCGCTAACGAAGTCGTTGCGGAGTTTTTGATTACTTGGAGTTTTAAAGCTAAAATGTCTTAGAGCCATTTGACTGATAAGTATATCTAAATGTATAATAACGTTGCTTAAATAATTTATCATTCACTGATGCAGTAGACGCTAAGGTTACACCACCTTTATAATAATTTAAAATTTCAATTTTTGC
>CALDSE010000030.1 GCA_937911175.1 uncultured Sediminibacterium sp. | reverse complement strand
ACATCACCTCCTATTAATTCATTTGCATCGTATGTTTTTTTAAACTGCGGCGATTGACTTCCTAAAATTCGATCCTTATATGTTGTGCCCTTTAATCCGGTTTCAATTGCATTACCCATAATATGAATAATAGATTTCATCTTTTCCATTACTTGCTCGGGGCTAATGTTGCCTCGAATACTTTCATAGTCCACTGCTAATTCCCATAGTGCTTTATTTTGACCCTTATTATATTGCATCATTTCATTGCAAGTAATAAAAGGAACGGTCATTCCTTTTCTTGCCATAATAGGCAGCACAGGTTTTATACTTTTAATGGAATGTACAGAATGCATTTGCATCATCTCTTTGCAAATAGTTTCAGAGATAGCCGCTGGCGATTTTATTTCGATAAAAGAATTAGTTCCTTTATGAAAAATAATTTCATCATAAGTGATGGTAGATTTTAAATACTTAATAATATTATCTGCATCAGTACAATAAACTAATGTTTCATAATAATCACCTGCCATTGAAACCTTATTACCATCGATATTAATTACTTCTATCATGCCTCCACCCGTAGAAATAGCAATTAATTCTTTAGTTTCTTTTTCATTAGATAAACGAATCTTATAAGTGTTGGGGTGTTTTTCTTCTAAGGGGCAAATAGTAATAGTATAATTTATGCCAGCGGTGGCTAAATGTTTTTCTGAGTCTGGCAAACGTTCATCATATGCTTCCCAACCTAAAAACCCTCCGAATAAGCCCATATCAGAGCCCTGACTTTTATGTGTAGTGGCTAAAGAGCCATGTGGGTCAAATTCAATAACAATATCTTTTATTTGTTCATCCATTAAATCGCGACATATTCTAGCAATACGGAGTGAGGCAGCACAGTGTGAGCTAGATGGGCCCCTCATTACTGGACCAATCACATCATTGAATATACTGGGATAATTAGGCATCTTAGGTTGGTTTAAGCATATTAAATTTACTTAAAAAAAACCTAAGTTTTATTTGTTTTTTATAGTGGTCCAAAACATTGAAACAGAGGTATATACTATAATAATTAGCACTAGCCATCTTAATGTATCCAATGGCATTGATTTTATAATGAAGGCGGCTATTAACACAGCCAATATACTTGGTATAGCCATGCCTAATGCTGCCTTTTTATTATAGGCACCCGATTTGATAAATTTATAAGATGCAGGCGGCATTAAAAAAGCACAAGAACCCATCATAATAGGAAATGCCACTTGAGGAGATAGTCCCAATAAATATACTAAAGCCATACAGGGTGCATAGAGGCCTACTCCGGCAGTCATCATGGCACCTAATATAAAATTAACCACCCCTGCTATGACCAACTTCCAACCATGAATACCAATGGCTACTCCTTCTCCCTGTATCCATTGCATTTTATTAGCGAACATAAAACCAGCCGTAATTAATAAAGCGACACTAATGGTTAGCCTAATATTTCTTTCTGAAAGTTTACCAATAATATCGGCGCCTAAAATAGCACCACCCATAGCCGTTAAAAACATCACAATTAAAGTGAGAGGCTCCACCTCTACTACTTGAATAAAAATAATGGCTTGAATTAAAACGGGTAATGTATTGGCCACATTCATGGTGCCGGGTATTAATTTGTCTGCCGTTTGCTTCGTGAATTTTAATAAGGCCGTTTGTGGTGCAAATGCACCAATACCCAATACATCAAAAAAATTAACTACAAAACCAATAATGCCGGTCTTCACCCAACTTACTTTTTCTAAATTATTTTTATGCTTAATAATATCTGCTCCCAAAACATAAATAAACCAAATTGCAAACAGTACTAAAATAATCCAAATAATATTCACCATACAGCTTGTATTTACAGGTTAAGTTAATACAAATTCTACTATTAAAGACTGTCATTGAAAATTATTTACAGCTGTATAGATGCCCCCAAAAGCAATTATGGAAGAACATAGTATATTGAACCTTAAGGCTTTAGCCTATTAACAATAAAATAACTTTCTTTTATGAAGTAATTGTCTACTTTAATAGCTCATTAAAAAAAATTATATGAAAAAAGTTATTTTACTATTAAGTCTATTTATAGGCTTAAGTTCAATTGCACAAGATGCTACCAAGCGTTTTTTCTTGCTGTCTGAGTCTAAAGTAAAAGATATGGACATTTTTAGAAAAAACTACCCAGTACAGGATGCATTTGCTAGAAAAAATTATGAAGGTGTTATGAAAAATAGAGTTACTCATACATCTGAAACAGGCGGTCTTTATATTCTTTCCTTCGTTGATGGAGATGAAAATTTAGGAAAATTTATTACAAAAAGAGGTACGGCTAATGGTAAATTTAGAGAGGCAAATCCAAAAATTGCAGAAGAAAATTCAAATAATACAGATGGTGCATGGAGAAGATCGACTTGGATTATGGTAAATGAATTAGAGTTTTTACCAGTTGATTTTAAAATGGAAAATTATAATTTTAGAAAAATTGTAATGAGAACAGTTCCTGCTAATGAACAAGAGGCTTTTGAAAAACAACAGCTTCAACAGCATGAACTTGGTTTAAAAATAGGTGTCAAATATTTAAGTGTTACTTGGAGAGCTGTTGATGGTTACCCAACAAATACTTATATGACCATTTTACCAGATAATAGTATTTTAGACTTTTACACACACTATGCAGATAGACAAGAAAAAAGAAAAAATAGTAAGGAATTTAATGACTCAATGAAAACAGGCGTTAAATCTAATATAATTAGACTTGACCATTTATCAAGAGTTTATTAATCCCACTTTCAAAAAATTAATTTAAGTTAATTGTTGAAAATACAGAAAAGGCCTCTATTCATAGGGGCCTTTTTTATTAAGCTATTAAAAATCGCAAACTGTTATAATTTAATAGTACTCATACCTCCGTCAATAGATAAAATTTGACCTGTCACCCAGCTAGACTTATCGGTTAATAAAAATTCTACCGCATTGGCAATATCCAATGGTGTTCCGACTCTTTTAAGGGGATGTCTTTGCGCATTGGCATCTATTTTTTGATCTGAATTCAATAAACTAGCTGCAAGAGGCGTATTGGTTAAAGAAGGTGCAATGCAGTTTACTCGAATAGTGGGCGCTAACTCGGCGGCTAAAGCCTTTGTTAAACCCTCAATGGCTCCTTTAGAACTTGCCACTAATGAATGAAAATTTAAACCTAATTGAACGGCCACTGTTGAAAATAATACAATAGACCCGTTTTTACTTTCTTTTAATTTTAGCAGGGTTGCTTGAATTACTTTAATAGCGCCTACTACTTGTAAATTATAATCTTTTATAAAATCGTCTGCGGGTATTCTATTGAAGGGTCTAAGACTAATAGCACCTGGGCAATACACAATACCATCAATAGAGGCAGGTAAAAAATCTAGATTCATACTTTCATCCAATACATTTAATGCATGATAATGGATATTACCTACTGCTTCTACTGCATGTGTATTATATGTTGCATACACTGTATGTCCTGCCGCCGCTAATTGATTTGTTACTTGTAAACCTATGCCAGATGAACCTCCTACTACTAAATATATTGCCATATAAAATTTAAATTATTGATTACTTATTAAAATCAGTAATTCGTTATTATTCCTTCCATTCTACAGGAATAGAAATTTCGTTTTTACGCCCAATAAATTCATAAGGTGCATTATAGCCTAAGAAATTAAAGCCACCGATAATTTTGATATTTTTCTTATTTAAAAGGGCTACTAATTTATTGGTATGCTCTTTAATTTTTTCATCATTGGCGTATCCCCCAAAAGCAATCACGGCTTCATAGCTTTCTTTTGATTGTTTAATTTGTACTGTAGCATCCTTGGGCTTAGGTAAATTGGATGCATCATATTTTTCAGGCATGACGAAACTCATGGCTGAGCCATTATCACTCATCTCCATTCTAACAGGAGCGGTCATGGCAATACTTTTACTTTGGTCATTTCCTCCAAAAATATAGCCTGCTAATTTTCTGAAGCCACTGCTGGCCACTTGCTTATAATTGGTACCATTTGACTGAATAGTAGCAAAAGTGGCTTTAGGGTAAAATCGTATTTCAAAACCTTCTTCGATTTTAACCACTCGGTACTTTTGGTTTTCAATTTTAGCAGCCGAAAGGCTTCTAAACGATTGAAATACAATAAAAACAAGACCAAGTCCAATAAATAGGTATACTAATTTCATAATATTATTTTTACTATTAATAATAACATAGAAAGTCCAAAAAAGTTTAACAGGCTTATTCTGTATAAGTCTATTCGATATGTCTATTCTATATACTTCACTACACGCGTTAACCTTCCATTCGCATTCATGCCCTCTAATACTATTTGTAGTTTTTTGCTAATATCGTTATTGTAAAATTCAAGCCTTACTCTTGGGCTTCTTTTATTGGTTAAGACATAGGGGTTCCAATATAAGGTAGTGCGATTATCTGCTTCAAAACTAGCTGTGGGTTTGTCATACTCTGGATGAAAGAATTCCTTAAATACAGAATAACCTCCCAGGACCACATTTTCCATGCCTTTACTATTAATATTACTTCCCTTATTCGAACTGCCTTGTTTGGTATAAATGGCAATCGCTCCTCCGCTACCCCCACTTCCACTAGATGAACCAAAGAAAGGAGGTCTTAGGGCTTTGATGTAGGCGATATCTGCAATATTTATATTCTGTACTTGTTGAATAGGTGTATTAAACTCATTGACAAAAAAATCGGTTTGAGACCCTCTCCAAGTGGCAGATGCTTGAGCCCCTGCTACTGAAATACTTAAACCAGGTACTCTTGATTGTAAAAAACTAAGTACATCCACAGCGCCTAGTGCCATACCATCGGATGATAAATCAAAAGAAATTCCATCTCTGCCTGAAAAAAGGCCTTTTGCATATTTTTCTTCCAATAACTGAATAGGCGTTTTAATCCTGGCCTTCACTACTACTTCTGTCAAAGTCATAGAGGCTAATAATTTTCTTTGCTTTTCTTGTTCTGCAAAAAATAAATTCAGTTTAGCCCTAGCTAAACTATCGGTTGTATAGGCTTGAAAGCCGAGTGGGTCTATTTGTATTTTACTTAATGTTGGTTTTATTAATCCATTGTCAAATTGAACAACTGTCTGATTTTCTGATTTTGATTTACCATTTATTGTATAATAAACTCTGGAAGTATCATAAAAGAATACCGATGTATCTTCAAAGCTTCCGTCTTTTGCGACTGGCACAAATAACATCTTATTCGAGCTATCCTTGCCTTGTATAATTAAATTTAATAAAAGATTTTCAGTAGATTTTGCCAAAGCAGCACCGTATAATTTACCCTTTAATTTCATTAACTCAGTTTCTCTGGCGTAGTTTAAAGTAGGTAAAATACCTGCCTTCATTTTTGTCCAATCAAACCTGCGCCAACCATTGGTAAGCATGACTAAATCTAAATGAGCCGTCACTGAATCTGCATCGCTCGTAAAATAATAGGCAGGATTATATACTTTGCCTTTAATATCGCCACTTAAAAGAAAATCTGAATAAATAGTTTGTTGCTCGGGCATAACAACAGAGGCATCGGTGATAGAGATAGACATATTAGTGGCTGCCGTATCCTTTACAATAATTTCAAGCACATTTTTACCTCTTTTATTAATATTGGCAATACCCACATTTAAATTTGCATTAAACTCATGTAAACGGTTATTCACCATTACAATTCTCTCGGCAATGGGTAACCAATCCTTGGTGAATAAAGTAAATTGTACCACACCCGTGAGTAGTTCTTCAATAGGTAGGGCTACTTTTTGCACCTGACGCTCTTCTCCTTTAAATTCTACAGTATAAAGTAAATGTTGATTTTGATGCACCAGTAAACGCATGTGCTTAAAGTTTAAAGGGACACCCAAGCTTCTTTCTACTTGCGCATAGGCGTTTACATTATCCATGCTAATTTTTAAAATGGCCCCCTCTTTACTAGCAGCTGCAATGGGGCTAGTTCCTTTTATACCATTTTCATCTGTCCAATTTAATTGATACTTTTCTCCTTCAATTGGCCTTAATTTAAAAGTACCCATACCATCATGTAAAACTTTTAAAGTATCCAAGACTTTGTTTTTATCATTTACTAAAAAGCCTTTAATGAAAACAGGTATGCCATAATTATTCGTGGCTTTAAATGCAATTTTATGCATTAAGCCCTGCACAAATGTCCCACCTTCTGGGAAAACATCAACCCTTGTTTTGGGTGCAATACTATTTTTTGCTTTAGAAGCTACCCCATTATTGATAGAGATATCCTTTTCATATAAAAAAACACTATCATCATTTAACATCCAACGCGTGTAGGCTTTGGCTTTTAAAAAATTGCCTTTGTAATTAGCAGGCACATCGAAACTACCTTTTGCCGATGATTGATACAAAGGAGCTGCTGTTTGTTTGATATAATTCCCATTGTTGTCATACCAACTAACATATACATTTCTGCTGGTGCTGGGCCATTCTAATCCAGACATTACATAGAGCTTATAAAATATAGTCTCTCCAGTATTATACATGGTTCTGTCAAAATGAATATGAATTTTTTCGTGTGGAAAATTTTCTTCATAAATATTTAATAGAGAATCAAATACTTGCGCCTTCGACTTGAAAGAAAAAATGATGGTGAAGAAAAAAAGTATAGTCAGGACCTTACTTAATTTAACTAACTGAGATTTATGAGTGCGCATGGTATTTTATAAACTTGAGTAATAAATTATTTTGATACAGATGGATGATTGCTTTTTTTAATGTAATTAATGCCCAATACAATAAGTATAATCACCAAGCCAAAAAACTCTCTTGACTCTTCTATCCAAGGTTTTTCTGCCTTCATAGTGGATACAATATTAGAGGCATTATGAAATTGTACCCAATTGATAATGCCATTGGTGTCAAACATTTTATAAATAGCATATACACCAAATACCAAAAAACCAGCCCAATAAGCTAATGAAGGAATAGGTTTTTGGATAAATTTTAAAAAACAAAGCAAAGCAGGATACAAATAAATAGGTACCCATAAATAAGGATCGGGGTCGTTATATTGAACCACTGCAAATAAAATAAAAACGATACAAAAAAAGATATTAAAAAATTTCATTTAGGCAAAAGCATTAACTGTTTAATTGACTATTATAAAGTTAATAATAATTAAATTTCTACGCTCTTCTTTTAGGCAGTAAAGCCCGAAAAAAGGGATCTTATTTATCTATTTTTACTGATAATTTGCCTTTAAGCCTAGTTTAGGCAATTAAACTTCAATTCTTAAGCCTGGTTCAATGTTAAAATAATAGATTTTAAATCATATATATTATCAAATATATAATTAGGATTGGCTGTTGATAATTCAGCCTTAGTATGTGCACCAGTAGTGACACCAATATTATATAAACATCCCGCATTGCGGCCCTCTTCAATATCAATAGTAGAATCCCCTACTTTAATAACAGAGGCTGCATCAAGTATGTTTAATTTCTCCATAGCGAGTAAAATCATATCCGGGTTGGGTCTATTCTTAGTAACATTAGAGGCTGTGACTAGTAAATCATAATGTTGTCCAAGCTCCCAATTTAATTTTTGTATTAATAAACTAGCAGTTGCATGATTATACCCTGTATTTAATACTACTTTAATGCCCATATCTCTTAATTCTTGAAATAACCTTTCCGTATTTTTAGTGGGTACTACAATTAAATTCTCATAGGCTTTATCGAGTAGCAACAAAAAATCTTTAAATATTTCTTGAATACTTTGTTCATTTAATGTAATATGACTTTCTGCTAAAGTTTCTCTAATAGCTTGTAATTTTTCCTTACCTGCTCCCCATTTTAATACATCTTCAAATGTAATACTAGGGCACTGCTTTTCAATAGCCTTATGCAAAGTGTGGTATACTACATTGCCTTCATCCACTGAAGTACCTGCCATATCAAATACAACCATTGAAATTTTCATAGAATTATTTTATAGATGATTCAATATTATTTTATGGATGATTCAATGGCTTCAATAAAAGATTCTATAGAGGGGCTCACTAGATTAGGGTCTTTTGCTAAGTCGTCCCATCTTCTTAAATTTACAGCTTCTTTATAAAATTCATTTTTCTCAAATAACAAAACTTCCTCTTCATTCATAACACCGCCCTGAAATTCTAAACTAATTTTAGAGGGCGCAGACAAGGTCTCTAAATAACCTGGCTCTGTGGCACATAAATATCTTTTAGCCGCTACATGTAATTTAACGGGCTCTACTGCTGCTAATGTAAAATGTTTAGTTAAATACTTTTCACCTAATAATTCATGCATATCATCAATGCCCTTATCACTTGCATCATCAGGCAAATCATGTAATAAATGCCCAACGTCATGCAATAAGGAAGCTGTAATTAATTCATGACTTGCATTATGCTTTCTTGCTAATTCGGCACATTGTAAGGCATGTTCTAATTGTGTAACCGCTTCTCCGCCATACATAGAGCCCCCATTAGTTTCAAATAAATGTATAATTTCTTTTGTTATTGGATGTCTCATAGAATTATTATCAGAATTATTTTCAAAATTATTATCAAAATTATTATCAAATAGTATTAACCATTTCTTCAGCAAAACCAAATGACATGGTCATACCATGACCGCCAATGCCGTTTAAGATATAAACCCCTGGCTCTGGATTTAAAAATAAATCAGTGGCTCCATTGGTCATAATAGGATAAACACCATTCCATGATTGTATCATTTCCCATTGATCAATGTGAATAAGCTTCTTTAAGTATTCTAAAATCATATTGTTTATTTCAATCTTATCAAAAGGGTCAAAATCTAAAGCATATTCATGTGAATCTCCTACGGTTAACTCTCCTTCATTATTTTGAGATACCATTACATGAATTCCATATTTGAAATATTCTGGAATTTCTTCTTCAATTTTCATTCTTAATTTTGTAAGTGAAGAAGAAGCTGTAAAGCTTTTGTAATGAAGTAAAGAAAGTCCACCACAAATAGAGGCCCCAATTCTGTAGGTTGGGTCTTTATGTTTGAAGCGCATCATTTGTAATTTGGTCTTTATGATGGGTTGTTGCTTAAATTGAGCTGGATATAAGGTTTCAAAATCGGCGCCTGAGCAAACACAAATCATATCTGCACTGTATTTCGTTTTGCCTGCAAATGCTGCATTAGAGGTGACACTTGTAATTGCAGTACCCCAAATAAATTGTACATTATACTTTTCGCTTAAATAGGAAGGTAATTTTCTGATCCCTTCTCTTGGGTCAATAATAGCTTCATCTTCACTTCTTAAGGCACCTATTAATCCATCACTATTAATACCATTATAATTGTCCAAAACCGTTTGTTTTGAAATCACCGAAACGGGTCTATTTTTAGATTTAAAAAAACTGCCAATTTCCTCCACCACGCTCATCTCTTCTTTGCAATACGCTAGATGTAAACTACCACAAGCGTTATAAGGTATTTCAGCTGCATGTAAGTAGTCTAACCAAATTTCCTTGGTTCTCACTGCCCTATTGTACAATTTTCCATCCGGTTGACCTACGGGCCAAAGCATACCAAAGTTTCTTACACTGGCTCCTAGTGAAAATTGGCTTCTTTCAATGACTGTTACGGCATATCCTTTTTCTGCTAAAGACCTAGCAGTAGCAAGCCCTAAGATACCCGCTCCCACAACGATGGCTGATTTATTATTCATAATTATATATTTTGTACTTTTTATTAAAATATAAGAGTGTTGTAATACTAATTAAACTGCCCATAATAGACAAAGCTAAGACACCATTGCTATAAAAATATGTCCAACTTATTGAAATGCCCATTGAACCTTTGGCTATAATAACAAACACAGTTGCTAAATATCCAAAAGAATCAACTAAGTACATAAAATACCCCACATTTCCTTTTATTTTAAAGCTTGCAATCATTCGGTCAAATAATATGCAATTAAATGGTATATAGCCCATATACAAACCAAGACCCACTAAAACTATCCATACATAGCCAGATATAATCTGTTGCGTAAAAAGAAAGGTACTTACGCCACAAAGAATAAATCCAGCTAAAATAATTAATTGTGAAATTTGAAAAGCTAATTTATTATTATTAATATAAATCATACTTGCAATAAGAACGAGTACAGAGAATGCTATAGGCAATTCAGTGCTTGTAAAAATACCTGCACTATTTCCATAGCCCAATTCTAACCAAATATCTGCTGCAAAATTGTCTCTTATATCTCTAAAAAGTGTAAGTAGTATATAAATGAAAATAAAAGAAACTAAGCCAAAAGAAAACATATTAAAAAAACGTTTTCTTTCATTTTTATCCATCGGTACTCTAATCGATTTTTCTGCTGCTTCTATAGGAGTAGGATCTGGTATTTTCTCTAATAAATAGACTAATATAGTTACAGGAATTAAAAAAACTAGCCCTGTATAAAATGGGATCCAGTTTTCTTGAACCTGATAAGTAAGTTGAATCCACTTTGCTACAGTTTTAACAAATCCAGAAGAAACAATAAAACTAACCGCCATTGTAGCGCCAATGAAATCTGATGTTTTACGGCCTTCCACAAATGAAAAAATCAAACCCCATAAGACCCCCAAGGGAAGACCATTTAAAAATAAGAATACAATATTCCAAGGCGATTTAAATAAGGGGAATAACAATAATGGTATAAAAGATAAAATAATTAAAATCAAAATTGACCAGCCTCTCCCCACTTTGTTTAATTCTGCAATAAACTTAATACCGTAAAATTTACTAATGGTATAGCCCAATACCTGGGCAATCACTAAAATATTTTTATAATCAACTCCAAATATTTTAGGTTCATCTAGATACAATCCAATAGTGAATGGTTTTCTGAAAGCATATACAGATGCATATGTCAAAAAACAAATTACTGCTATAGAAACAGAAATCAAAAAGCTATTTATCTTTTCTTTTTTCAATATTATTGGACTATATAAAATTAAGAAAGAGCCCCGATACATCGGGACTCTTTCTTTACGATTGCTTGCTTAAAACCATATAAACCCCCGTTTATATACGCTCTTTATTTAATGATCCACATTTTAGCATTAATGTCATCCGAACCGCCAAATTGTGAAGCAATGGCTGCTTCTACATTTATTTTATTTACCGCTCTTTCTGAATTTGGGTATTGATAACGTAAAGCAACTCTTTCGCTATTAGCTGTTCCAGGTCCAGTATGGAAAGTAGGTACACCTGTTCTTCTCCAGTTATAATAACCTTCAGCACCACTGTTTTGATACATCGCTAAATACTTTTGTAACAAAATTTGCTTTAAGCCATCTGTATTGTTACCAGCATATTTTACAGTTGATTGAGCATAATAATCTGCATATTTATAATCAACAGAATAAGTAACTGATTCAGCTAAAGTACCATTTGGCTTTTGGAAAGTAACTGTATTAGCCCCTTCTTTAACACCATAGAAAGCTTGAGAAGCTTTGATACCATTTTGGTACCAAGTTTCTGCACTTTGACCAGTAATCCAACCTCTGTGTGCTGCTTCAGCCATATTAAAACACATTTCTTGATAACCTACTTGTGTAGTTGTTTCAGCAGTATATGTTTGATAGTAACGTTTACGATTGATAAATGAGTACTTACCTAAGTTCGCATTGGCGCTCATTATAGCTAAATCTTCTCCAGAACCAGCACCCATAAATGCATCATAAGAATTAGGTGCTTTACCCGCAGTCACTAATGCAGCAGCTGGTTCAGCTACGAAGAAAGTTCTTGGATCTTTCAAAGTTGTTAAGTTACCTAAATAAGTAGATGACATATTATAACGAGTAGCGTCAAAACCAAAATTATCTGGGTTCGTTGAGTACTTGTTATATTGGCTATTGTATACAAAAGCTAAATTATCTGCATCGCTAGCAAAAACTGGATATTTAGTTGGATTACTAATTGTTTCCGCAAACTTAGTTTTAATGGCTAAATCTGTATCTGCTTCTTTATTTGATAATTGAATTAACACTCTAAGTTTGAAAGCATTAACAGCCTTTTGCCATTTAGATAAATCATTGCCGTAATAAAAGTCGCTTGCTAATACATAGTTAGTTGTTTTTAATGAACCCATTTCTGTATTGGCTTGCTCCAAATAAGTTAAAATTTGTTGGAACACTTGCTTTTGTGTATCATACTTAGGCGTTACATTAGTTAAACCTTTAAGGGCTTCAGCTACTGGAATATCACCCAAGTTCATGGTTAAATCATATAAATAATAAGCTTTTAAAAATTTACCGATTGCAGTATAAGGATTCGGTGCAGCAACAGATTTTGAAGCCTCAGATTCCATTTGTGCAATATTCTTTAACATATTATACCCGTTGAAAGAATAGCCTGTCCAGTCGTACTCTTGATCACCATAATATGCATAGTTACATACATAATATTGGTTCCATCTTTGATTACTATTAAATGCACCCTCATTAAAATCTAATAATACATTGTTAAGTATTAAGTTAGCTGGTACACTTGTTGCTCTATTAGGATCGGCAGTTAGAGAATCGAAAGACTTGTTACAAGCTGCTATCGAGCCTATCACAAGGACTAAGGTTAGTATTTGAATTATCTTTTTCATATTTTATTGGTTTTCTTTATTTAAAAAATGAAGTTTAAATTGATACCATAAGATCTTGTAGTTGGTGTTTGCAAATTAATAGAAGACTCACCAGGGTACTGATCAATATCAACATCATTAAATTTCGAATCTGGCATCCAGTATAATAAGTTTCTTGCTACTAGAGATACAGTTGCTTTTTTGAAAATAGACTTTTGAACCATCGTAGTTGGTAATTCATAAGTCAATACAACTTCTCTTAATTTAAAGAATGTTTTACTCATTATGTTTGGCTCAGGAATACCGTGAACACGGCTAACGTAATCTTGAATAAAAGTTTTAGTGGCGTTAGGAGCAAATGTTAATGCATCATAATTAGTAATTTTACCAGTTACCGCATCATATTTTGGAGTTCCAGATGCTACTTGAACACCTTCACCTACATAAGATTTAACTCCTTTGTAATCTTGGTATCTTGCAGTACCATAAGCCCCTTCGATTGTTTCAATATGACGACCACCTTGGAATGTTTTCTTTCTAACATAATCTTCCATTATACCACCTACACGACCATCCACTTGTAAGTTTAAAGTGAAAGATTTATAGCTTACTTTATTATTTAAACCCCATACATAATCAGGATTAGAATTACCTGCAAATTGAGCTACAGGTAAAACTACTGGGCGACCACCGCCATCATTGATAATTTTACCATCTTGAGTTCTAGCAAACTTTCTGAAGTAAACTGCATCTGTTCTCATTCCCTTTGTGTAAAAAGTATTTAATGCATTCACACCTGCTGGTAATTCTTCTAAGATATTTTTGAAAGTACCTACGTTCAAAGTAACATCCCAGTTAATACCATTTGCTTTTCTAATGATTGCACCATTGATAGTGAAATCAAAACCAGTTCTTTTAGTTTTCGTACCATTCACTACATAAGAAGCATAACCAGAAGCTTGTGAAATAGATTTAGAGAAAATTTGAGGACCATCTAAAAAACTAAAGTAAGTTGCCTCAATACCTAATCTATTATTAAACATTCTTGTCTCCACACCAAACTCTAAGTTCGTTCTATCATCAGGCTGTACATCGCTATCTAATAAAGTATTCGTGAAAGCAGCTTGTGTAGTATTATTGTAACCAACACCAGTTGAATAAACACTAGCATAGGTATAAGTAGGTCCACCATAAGTAGAAGAGTATTGTTCACCATATCCTATAGGGAAACTATTATTAGGTGTAGAACCAATGAAATCAGATACGAAACTACCACCCCCTCTAACTTTTGCATAAGAAGCTCTTAACTTTAAGAAGTTAACTTGCTTAGGCATTGTTAAATAATCACTCAATACAGTACTTAAGTTGAATGAAGGATAGAAGAATGAATTATTGTCTTTTGCTAAAGCTGATAATTGGTCATTACGGCCTGTGATATTCAAATTAGCATATTTGCTTGCTTCAATATCTACAGAGTATAATAATGATCTTACTCTCATCTCAGAAGCAAAATTATAAGCCAACACTGGGTTTCTACTGTTTGCAAAATTGTAAACATTAGGAACGTTTAAATAGTTTGTTGAAGTAAAGCTAGAGTTATAGTTGAACTGTCTTAAGTTACCACCTGCGAAACCAGAGATATTAAAGAAATTGGCTAACTCAGGTGTTCTGAAATTTGCACGGAATTCATTATTGGTTTCAAACATATTTCTCTTGTCTTCTCTATAATCACCTTTACCTTCTTCTCTACCATAAGGATGCGCAGAGAAAGGCATTTTTTCATTTCTCATTAAATCATAAGTAGTTGCAGATGTTCTAGCGAATAAATCAACATACTTATTTATTTTATAAGTTAAACTTGTATAAGCATAGATATCATTTTTGTAATGACCTCTAGTCCACTCATAAGCCATAAAATAAGGGTTATGGTATCTTTGATATTCCGCATAGATACTTTGAACACCTTCTTTACCTGGCTGCCAGTAGTTTCTCATATCATCCATACTCCAATCAGCACCACCCCAGATAGTTGTAGTATAGATCACAGAGTTTGGACCGTAGTTTACATCTGGGAAATTATCAGAATATTGTCTGCTGTAGTTAATATTCGCATCTAAAGTTAATTTAGAGTTGAATCTTAAAGTAGAAGCCAAATTTAAATTGGTAATATTCATACTCGTATTTGGCATGATACCTTTATTGTAAGTATTACCTAAAGAGAATCTTAAATCAGACTTCTCAGTAGAAGACGCAATTGAAACGTTTGTAGTATTTAAAACACCTGATTCAATAAAACGCTTTAAGTTGTCCTTACCACGAGCAACCCAAGGAGTTGAAGATCTCTTTCCAGTGATTGGATCAACAGGGCTATCGTATTGAGGAATTAATTGACCTTCGAATTTTGGTCCCCAAACGTCGTAATCCGCATCGTTTATTCCGCCGCCTAAACCATCAACGAAAGCATAAGTACCATGATCACCAGGACCATACTCATCTTGAGTTTTTGGTAAAGCAATAAAACCATTTTGTACAGTTGTACTTGTATTTACTTCTACAGCAAACCCTCTTTTATCTTTAGTACCTTTTTTTGTATTAATGATAATAGCACCATTTTGACCTCTGTAACCATATAAGGCAGAAGCCACAGGTCCTTTTAACACGTTATAAGATTCGATATCATCTGGGCTAATGTTCCAAGTATCAGAGTTGATAGGTACACCATCCACTACAATTAATGTTACACGACCACCTCTTAAAACTAAGTTGGGTATTCTTAACATTTCTTGGTTAAGACCTACTGTTAAACCAGCAACCTTACCCACTAAGTTATTAATAGGATTCACCTCTCTTGCTTTCACTAATTCAGCACCCTTTACATCTTGAGTTGAATAACCTAATTTCTTTTTTTCTTTTTTGATACCCAAGGCTGTTACCACTACTTCGTTTAAAGATTCGTCTACTTTAACTAAGGCTACTACTAAATCACCAGCACTTGCAGTCACTGTTGTAGATTTGTACCCCACATAGCTAACTTCAATAGAAGCTTTAGCTGATACATTATTGATTGAAAAAAGGCCATTAGCATCTGTACGAACAGACTGGCTTTGACCTTTTACTAAAACAGTTGCAGCTTCCAAAGCTTGTTTTGTTTCAGCATCAATTACCTTTCCTTTAATTTGAATGTTTTGCGCTAATGAGGCAATACTCAAGCCCAACAACATTAGTGGTGTCAAAAACCACTTTAAAATAACTTGTTTTGATATCATATTTTAAATTTTGAAGCACAAATCTATTGTCAAAACTTTAACATATTCGGTTTCCTATATTAACTTAAGGTGATGTAATTGTTACCCAAATAATTTTTCGCTTTTTAGTAACAATAAGATAATTTAGCACAAAATGTTTTTCTTGTTTTATTATCAATAGGTTTGCTGAATCATAACTATTAATAATCATTACCATTAATAACTATCAATTACTATATATGAAAAAGAATCTGCCTATAATAATAGTTTTATTACTATTTTTCATTCAAGAAGGAAATACACAAGTTGTAAATTATTTTTCCGTACCTGGATATAATGAGATATCAAAAATTGATACCAACGCTTATTCTGTATTGCCTAGTGGTAGATATGTAAAACCTGCAGGTCAGTCTATTCGTATTTCACATGATCCATTTGGACTAGCTATTTCTCCGAATCAAAAAATAGCTATTACCATGCATGAAAATGCCATTACTATTATTGATTTAGCCTCCATGCAACAAAAAAGAATACCTGAATACAAAAAGAACGCCTTCAACCCATTAAAAAAGGGCTCTTTTCTGGGAGTGGCCTTTAATACCAATAAAAACATTGTTTACTTAAGTGGTGGCGATGAAGGTTCTGTTATAATATATGACTATGTTCAAAATAAAAAAATTGACTCTATATTATTAGATGGCATTTTTGGTGGTATTAAATATGAAGGTAGTTTCACTAGTGATTTGATTTACGAAGCTACAAGAAACGAATTATTAATATTAGACAGAGGTAATTTTAGATTGGTTAGATATAGTTTAAACAATAAAAAAATTATTGCTTCCATTCCTACAGGAAGACAACCCTTTGGATTAGCCATTTCTCCAGATCAAAAAACAGTATTGGTAGCGAATGTTGGAATGTACGCTTATCCTATAGTGGAAGGAACCACCAAAGAGAATATTCAATCTCAGTATATCAACTGGCACCCTTACGGAAATAACACTAAAGAGTCCATAGAAGGTAAAGTCATTGATGGAAAGAAAATTCCAGGCTTAGGTAGCCCCAATGCAGATGAATCGATGAGCGTTTATGTAATTGACTTAGCCACCAATAAAGTAAAAGCAAAATTAAAAACCGGAATGCTATTAGGAGAGCTTGTGGAAGATGCAGAGGTTATTGGAGGCGCAAGCCCCAATTCAATTGTGGTGGGAAGTAAGTTTGCTTATGTCACAAATGCTACCAATGACAATATCGCAGTCATTGACTATAAAAGAGGTCGTATCGCTAAGCATATTGCTATAAAAGTAGATCAAAGAATAGATAAATTAAGAGGGTTAGTACCCTTTGGTATTGATTTAACAAAAGATGAGAAATATTTATTTGTAGCACTATTAGGTTTTAATGCAGTCGCTAAAATTGATTTAGCAAGCGAAAAAACATTGGGCTTAATACCTACTGGTTGGGGAACAACGCGTGTTAAACTTTCTAATGACGATAAAACTATTTATGTAACTTCTTGTAGAGGTTTAGGTGCAGGTCCTAATGGTGGCAAGAATTTTAAAATTCCTGCGCAAGGAAGTTATATTGGCGATATTCAATTAGGGAGTTTCCAAAAAATAGAAAACCCAAGTATTGACAAGTTAAAGGCCTATACAAAGCAAACAATTGAAAATACTTTTATTGTAAAATCACAAACTGATAGCTTACCCTTACCTGTATTACCTGGTAGTAAAGAAAGTCCGATTAAGCATATTGTATTTATTACCAAAGAAAATAGAACTTTTGATGAGGTATTTGGTCAAATGAAAAATATTAGAGGAGAGAGTAACTTAGCGAGATTTGGTATAGACGTGACTGTTATGGATAAAACTGGTATTGTAAAAAATGTGAATGTCACACCTAATCATCACAAAATTGCTAAGCAATTTTCATTGAGTGATAATTTTTATTGCGACAGTGACGCCTCTATTCACGGACATCATTGGATGATGGGCGTTATTCCTAATGAGTGGGTGGAAGCAAACTCTAGTACCGAAAAAACAGCCGACTACTTCTCTACAGCACCAGGCAGAAGATTCCCAGGCTCTACTGGTAGCATGGACCCTGAAGACTACGCAGAAATTGGAGGTCTTTGGGAAGCGCTTGATAGAAAAAAAATTAGCTACTATAATTTTGGCCAAGCGAACGAAACAGCACATGTAAGAGAAGACTGGAGCGATACCGCTACTGGAGCTGCGCATATTGTAATGGTTCCTATGCAAAAAGGAGTATGGGAAAAAACATCACATAATTTTGCAGGGTATAATACGAATATTCCAGACCAGTTTAGAATGAAACAGTTTGAAGAAGAGTTTACCAAGAAATGGTTAAATGGAAAGGATAGTTTACCGCAATTAATTACCATGATGTTACCTAATGACCACACAGCAAGTCCTAGACCAGAAGATGGATATCCATTTACCGCTTCTTATGTAGCAGACAATGATTTAGCACTTGGAAGAACCCTACATTTTTTAAGCAGAACACCTTATTGGAAAAACATGCTAGTGATTGTAACTGAAGATGACCCTCAGGGAGGAGTAGATCATATTGATGCACATAGAAGCATACTAATGATGGCAGGCCCTTATGTAAAAAAGAATTATGTATCTCAAACACATGCCAATTTTGGATCAATATTGAAAGTCATATATAATGTCTTAGCAGTACCTTATGTAAATCATTATGATATTACTGCTTCTCTATTGAGCGATTTTTTTACCACAAAACCAGATTATACACCCTATAGTTTTGAATTTCCTAGCCAAGAAGTATTTGATTGGGACAAAGCAATGAAAAAGTATAACCAGCCCATAGATTGGAGAAAAATCAAGCAAGGTCCTAAAATGGATAATGAGGCAGAACAACGTTCAGAACATAATAAAACCTCTGGAACTATTATTAACAATTAAGTAAAGTCTTAGTATCAAAGGGTAAATCTGTATTTCTTGAAATTAGCATTTCTTGAAATAAGTATATTGATATTTGGTATATTAATACTAGATATAATTAATAGTAGGTATAATTAAATTGATTAATTTTATATAGTAAAATTTAAAATAAGTATATTTTTATAAAGTATACTTATAATTAGAGTCATGAGCATTAAAAGAAATTCGATTGTTATACTCATATTGACTGTGTTTTTTATCAATGTAAATGCACAAAATATAGATACGAGCTATAAAACCTTAGAGTCAATCACTGTAGTAAGCAGAAATCTAAAAATTACCGAAAAAGCAAGTCCTTATTCAATTACCAAATTAGATCAACACCAAATAGCTTCAAGCGCATTTAGAACTACGCCTGAGGCTTTAATGGGATCAAATGGCGTATTTATACAAAAAACAAATCATGGAGGCGGCTCCCCTTTTATTAGAGGCTTAACAGGTAATCAAACTTTAATTTTGGTTGATGGCATTAGACTCAATAATTCTACATTTAGATATGGCCCTAATCAATACTTAAACACTATTGATATGTTTACGATTGATAAAATTGAGGTGGCCAAAGGCATTGGAGCCATTGAATACGGTTCAGATGCAATGGGGGGTGTCATTAACCTTTCAACCAAAGAAAATGAGTATAGTAGCCGCCCTATTGTACATGCAAGTACTTTAGGTAAATTCATTTCTAGCAATATGGAGCAAACCAGTAGAAGTGAAATAAGTTTTTCAAATGCACAGCTAGCTATTCAAGGAGGACTTAGTTTTAAAAATTACGGCAACCTAAAGGGCGGTGGAAATTTAGGCATTCAAAATCCAACAGGTTATAATGAAAATAATATTGATTTAAAGGTGAAATTAAAAATTACAAAGCAAGATGAAGTCATTATTGCTACACAAAATACCATTCAACACCATGTTCCCATTTATCATAAAATAGCATTAGAAAACTATAGAATAAATGAAGTAGAAAAACAAGCACGTAGTTTAAATTATGTCAAGTACAAACATATAAATAATAATAAATGGATTGCTGAATTTTTAGTAACCGCCTCCACTCAGCGTACCATTGAGCAAAGGTCCTTGCAAAGAAATAATTCAACTATTTATAGAAACGAAGCCGATACAGTTCATACCATTGGAATGACCAGCGAAATTATTTCAAAGCCAACAAAGTATTGGACCTTTAATACAGGTTTTGATTATTATCAAGATAATATCTATAGCAGCGCTAAGGAATTAAATCAACAAACAAATACTACAGTATTTAAAAGAGGATTATACCCCAATGCAGCAAAATACAATAACAGTTCCGTATTTAATTTACATCATTTTCAACTAGGTCGCTTATTTATAGAAACTGGCTTAAGATATAATTTTTTAAAAATAAATATTGATGACATTACCATAGGGAAAATTGTTGTGAGACCATCGGCACTAGTTCAAAACTTAGGTATCAGTTATGCCCTCACAAAAAACAACTTTGTATATACTTCCTTCACTACCGGCTATCGAGCACCTAATATTGACGATATGGGTACTTTAGGTATTGTCGATTTTAGGTATGAAATTCCAAGCTATGATTTAAAACCTGAAAAATCATTTAATACTGAATTGGGCTATAAATATTCAAGCAAAGAAACTAGTGTAAATGTGGCTGTATTTAATATGCAATTATCGGATATCATAACAAGGGTAAAAGTAGACGGACAAGTAATGAATGGATACAATGTTTATAACAAAAAAAATGTAGAATCGTCTTATATCAAAGGTTTTGAAGTTTCCTTTAGTAAAATTATACATCAATATTTCAATTGGACTTCCAACCTAACCTATACTTATGGCCAAAATATAACTAAGAACGAGCCCATGAGAAGAATACCTCCATTATTTGGTCAAAATAAATTAGAATGGAAAAAGGGTAAAACTAGTCTTGCATTTACACATGTATTTGCCGGCAAACAAGATAGATTAGCACAGGGCGATATTGATGATAATCGAATTGGCAAACTAGGCACCCCCAATTGGAATTTAATGAATTTCGATGCATCCATTCAATTCAAACACTTGAACCTACATACAAGTTTAATAAACATATTAAACGAAAAATATAAAACCCATGGTTCTGGCGTATTTGGAATGGGTCGAGCAATAGGCTTTTCTGTTCAGTGGGTATTCTAGTTTTAAAAAATAATTATTAAATTAATATTAAGATAACAGTTTGGTAATACATAATGTATAATTTAAATAACTTTTTAACCAAAGAAATTTAGATGAACAAGTTGCTTAATAATACAGATCTAGAATTGTTTAAATTTATCAATAGCCATCACAATGCTTTCTGGGATGAAATGATGTATCAAATTAGTACTACTAATATATGGATACCCCTTTATGTATATATCATTTTTATTCTTTTTAAAGAATTTAAAAAGAAAGGCTGGATTTGCCTTGCAGCTCTAATTACCTTGATTTTTTTAAGTGATAAGGTTTCTACCTTTTTTAAATATTTTATGAAAACCTTAAGACCTTCACATGAAATATATTTGAAATCATTTATTCATTTAAGTAAGGCGGGTCCTGGTGGCTTATATGGGTATGTATCTTCCCATGCTTCTAACTTCTTTTCGTTTACAATATTATTATTCATTGTCTTACCCAAAAAGTATAATTGGCTTAAAGTAGTGCTATTGTCTTGTTCAGTATTAGTCGCCTATTCTAGAATATATAATGGAGTGCATTATCCATTTGATGTGTTGAGGGGTATAGCCTTAGGCTCTTTTATGGGTTTAGTATTTGGGGTAGTATTAAAATACAATAAAAGCATAAACCTACCTACAATAAAAGATTAACTACTTTTTTTGCAAAATATAGTAATAATCTAGTGCGCTATTTCTAGTTTTGGGATTTAAAAATTTAGCATTCAATGTGCTTACATGAAAAGCGGCAATAGTTTCAATAGTATTAAACTTTGTCAATAAGTCTTTGGTGATAAGTTTATTAGATATTAATAAATAATCAGCAGGTTTTAATGCTTTCTCGTCGTCAACAATTTGGAAGCTATAGTTACTGTAAAAATCTAAACTTCTTTCTCCATATATCTTGTAAAGATAAAAATTATTTTTGTCTATTTTATAAGTATTAATATACTTAGTTACACTATTGCCTAATTGATACTCTAATAATTTAGGATAGAAAAATACATTTAATAATAAATTAGTAATCAAAATGGTAAATAAAGCAAAATGAATAGTATTAGGGATTAACTGTTTTTGTTTATAAATTGAATATCCAAAAATTATTATAAAAATTAAAACTGTTATACTAATTAAATAATAATTTAAACCAAAAGGAATAACTAATAGTACAAACAGTATGCATAAAACTAAACTAAAAAGTATACTATTAATTACAGATATGATATTTTTAAGTATTTTATTTTCATTTACGGTAATTAAAGAATAGATAGATTTTGCAGCTATTATAGAGACAAAAGGTAAAACAACATAAATATAATGAGGCAACTGATAATTACTAATACCTAATGCAGTATAGGTTATTAAAAAGCCGGGTATACTTATCCACTCTTCATGGCTTTGTATACGAAACTTATTTTTAAGTATAGTATACAATTCTAGTACTAATCCAATTATAAAAAATAATATCCAAGGTAAAAAACCCCATATTAAATTTTCAAATAAGAAAAAGAAATAGTCGTTTTCATGCCAAACACTTTCTCCTGTAATTCTACCAAAACTTTGTGTCCAATAAAAAAACCTTAAACCAGAGGTTCCCGTTTTTTCATACATGACTTTTTCAGGGTGTAAATCAAATTGCTGGTATAAACCAATATCCATGGGAATTAATAAAACTAAAATAATAATTACCCCTACTAGATATTCCCATTTAAAAAGTAGTTTGAAATTTCTATGTATTAAAAAATGAGGCACAAAAGAAAAAATAGGCACCATTAAGGCAATGGGGCCTTTTGTCATCATGCCAAAAGCAACAGCAACAAATGCAGTAATTAAGGAAATCCATTTTTTAGTGAATAACCAACTAGAAAACTGCCAAATACCTAGAATTACCCATGCCATTAACATAGTATCAGTTCTAAGATCATGGGTTATCAAAAACATGGCCTGAGAGCTTGCCAGGACCAAAGCAGCTAATAAGGCTATCTCTTTGGAGTAATAGAGTATGGTAAACTTATAAGTGCTATAAATAGCTAAAACAGCCATTAAAATAGAAGGTAGTCTAAAGGCAATATCATTAATGCCGAATATATACATACTTAAAGCGCTAACCCAGAATAATAAGGGGGGTTTGTCTAGGTAATCCTTGCCTTGGTCAAAAATTTGAAGGAAACTCTTGTTTAAAAGCATTTCCCTTGAAATATTTGCATATTGAACAGAATCAATTTCCATTAAGGGGACAGTAATACTACCTATAATATAGACAACTATACATAGTATAATATAGAATAAATATTGTTGCTCCAATTTGTCTGTCTTATAAAAAAACATTGTAATAATAATTTATTGTTACCAAATTTATTTTCCCTAATAAATTAAAAAAAATTATCTAAATTGATTTTCAGATAATTTTTAACCCCTATAAATATACAAATGATTATCAACAAAATTTCAATAATTGTTCCTGCATTTAATGAAGAGTCTACTATTTCTATCATAGCAGATAAATTATTAAACCTATATCTTGTTAATAATATAAAAAAGGAAATTATCATTGTTAATGATTGCTCTACAGACAACACCGATAATTTAATACAAAATATAATAAAGTCAAACCCTACCGCTGAAATTAAATATATTAAACACGAAAAAAATTCAGGTAAAGGGGCGGCTATTCATTCTGGAATCAAAAATGCTACAGGCGACTACCTAATTATCCAAGATGCAGATTTAGAATACGACCCCTCAGAAATGAATAAGCTATTAAAGCCGGTATTAGATGGCTATGCCGATGTTGTGTATGGTTCTAGATTTATTGGAGGCGCACCGCATAGAATTTTATTTTTCTGGCATACCATTGGAAATAAGTTTTTAACTTTTTTGTCAAATTTTTTTACCAATTTAAATTTGACAGATATGGAAACTTGTTATAAACTCTTTAAAACTAGTATTATAAAAACTATATCCTTACAAGAAAAAAGATTTGGTTTTGAGCCTGAAATAACTTCAAAAATTGCCAAAATTAAAGGTATCCGTATTTATGAAGTAGGTATCTCTTATTATGGAAGAACTTATCTAGAAGGAAAGAAAATAAATTGGAAGGATGGGGTTAAAGCCATTTACTGTATCATTCGATATAATTTATTTAATTAGTCGATTTTATAATTACTTAGCCCTTTTATCTATTTAGCCAAATAAAAAAGGGAATGTAGAAACATTCCCCATTTTGTCTACAAAAGACATTAACCTTTACTTCGTCTAACTTACTAACCCAGCTTGAACCAACCATCAAATAATTTATCTCCATCAATTTTGAATTCTTTTTGATCTGCCAACTCATTATCTACTTTTTTTATTAGACTTACCCACTGACCCTTTGATTGAAATTGATTATTTAAAAAAACACTGAAGCCTAATTTTCGATTGTCTTTTAGTAAAATTTCTTTTGACCAACTATTTCCACGAAATTCTTTAATCCAGGGGCGCCCATTTTCATCTGTATACCATACCTGGCCGAAGGTTTCAAAACTTACTTCAATGATAAGCTCTACTTTAATTAACGGCAAAGTGTCCATTATCCTATTATTTGGAAATAGGTTATAAATATCTTTAACTGAAATATTGCGGGGGGACATGTTCTACAATTTATATTCAATAGTAATGTAGAACATAAATGTAACTAGAATATGAATTGGAGATTACCAAATTGTATACTCTTCAACAATAGAAAATAAGCTAAGCAACTATTGCATTGCAATTATTTGAATGCCAATAATTTAAGCGGACTATTTTCTATCTGCCACTAATTAGTTCTTTGGAACTGCAGGCCCTGTGCGCATTGCTTTTACTTGAACTGGCCATTGTACTGGTTGCCCAGTTCTTTTGTCAGTTCCAATATCTGCTTTGTCTCTTGGGAAGGTGGCATTGTCTTCACAAGCCATGTAAACCATAATGGCTGTTAGAATAGCATTGCTTTTTAAATCGTCAAATATGACTTTATCATAAGTATCTCTATTCGTATGCCATGTATAATTAAAATAGGACCAGTTTAAAGAACTTAAAGAAAAACCAGGTGCACCTACCGCTACAAAAGAAGCAAAGTCACTGCCCCCGCCACCCGGCATACCAGGGAAGGTAGTTTTAATAGAATCTTTAATATAACTAGGTGCGGCTGCTAGCCATCTGGTAAGAAATTCACCGGCATATTGATAACCTTGCCCAGAAATATTTACGACTCTTCCTGTTCCATTGTCCTGATTAAATAATGCTTGTAGTTTACTTACAATTTCAGGATGATCTTCTACAAAGGCTCTTGAACCATTCAAGCCTTGTTCTTCACTTCCCCAATGTCCTACTAAAATGGTGCGTTTAGGATTCGGATACACTAATTTCAAAATACGCATGGCTTCCATCATTGTAAGTGTACCTGTTCCATTATCCGTTGCACCCTGAGCAGCATCCCAAGAATCAAAATGCGCCGAAAGCATTACATATTCGTCGGGTTTTTCTGTTCCTTTAATTTCTGCAATGGTATTGAATGAAGGAACCATTCCTAAATCTTTAGAACCTGTTTCAACACTAATAATTGGATTATCACCAGACTCCACTAAGCGGTACAAGGTACCATAGTCTTCCAAAGCAATATCAACCGTTGGAATTTTTGAAGTGTAGGCACTAAATATTTTATCAACGCCAAAACCACTTGACCAGTTATTGGTTAAGACACCCACTGCTCCCGCTTTTTCTAAAATAATAGGAAGCATTCTTGAAGAATAGCCTGTTTTACTTAAGCGCTTACGCCAAGCATCGGTTTGTTCGTTGCGTTCTTTTTTTAATTTTTCAAACGATTCCTTTGTGGCAAATTGTTGCCAGTTATCATCGGGTCTTCCTGTGGGTTGATTCATTGAGATCATTACAAACTTTCCCTTTACAGTTGGAAGCCAGTTTTGAAATGCAAGAGAGTCTTGCACCTCTGGAATAATAATTATTTCAGCTTTCACAGCCTTTCCTTTGGTAGAAGGGCTCCAAGACAATTGAGTGCCTTCTAAACTTTTTACTCTTGGAGAAAGCATATCTATATGTGTAATGCCACGCTCCCAACCTTTCCACTCACCCCACTGTTCGTTACGAGCGCTAATACCCCAACCTGTATATTTTTCCACTGCCCAATCGTTGGCTTTTTGCATTTGCGGGGTACCCACTAATCTTGGCCCTATTTTATCAAATAGTTCATGCGCTAATGTTTTAAGTTGTGAATTATTATTTTCTTCTTGAACTATTTTTTCCACCACTGTTTGGGCAGATAAAATATTCACTGAAAAAATAAGGACAACCGTAAGTAGCTTACTTATACTTCTTGTATAATGAAAGCCAAGTGTTTGATGATTTTTCATATACTTAAATATAAGCAAAATTCCTGATGCAAAAATAGGCTGCCTAAAAAAAGATAACTTGTATTAATATAAGTAGTTGATTTACATCTTCACAATAGCCTTTATAAATGTTTTATCTACATTTTGCAAGCGAAGATAATATACACCAGCAGACAAGCCTGCGCCGTATAAATTATAGCTATTGGTTCCAGCAAAACTATAATTGGCTTCGACTAAAATTTGAATCACTGATCCTTCTCCATTTAATAATTGTAGTGAAGTATTACCTCCATTGGTTTTAAATTCAATCTTAGTCATATTCGTAAAAGGGTTCGGATAATTATAAATGAGTGCCTCTTTGGTGAATACCGAATTTTTATCCTTGATACCGCAAACACTAGCATTTATTAATGGGATGGTTGGAAACTGCTTTAATAAAATTTCAATTTCAGCAGTTGCTGAAACACAAAACCAATTTTGTAAAATGGTATTGTATACAGATCTAAAATCGTATTGGTAAGGGATATTATCGTTGCTTGTGGCAGCAGCAGGTATAGCTGGATTATCTCCAAAAACGCCACCCCTTACATTTTTCCCAAATAAAAATAAAGGAGCTGCAGCGCCGTGATCTGTTCCACCACTTGCATTTGATTTTATTCTTCTTCCAAATTCAGAATAGGTCATCCCTATAACACGGTCTTCAATTTCTAAACCAGTCATGTCTGATTGAAATGCGGCAATAGAATCGGAAAGCACTTTTAACAAGTTAGCATGCGTACCTGTGGTGGTATCACTTGATACGACTTGACCCGAATGTGTATCAAAGCCACCATAATTAACCAAGTATACTTTAGTTTCTAATCCGCCTTTAATTAATCTAGCAACAATTTTTAGTTGCGCTGCTAAATTATTATTTGGATAAGCAACCTGTTGCGTTACGCTATCGGATGCTTGTTTAATTCTTACCGTATACAGGTTAGTTTGTTTGGCAATACTTCTTATAAAGCTAAGTTCATAACCAGCATTGGTATTTGCAGAAACAGCATCTGTGCCTTCAATTAAATTATAAAAAGAACTTGGATCTGAAATACTTAATGCCATATTTACAGCAGGACCTTGGCAAGTAAGTGTTGATAGAGATCCTATCTGAATGGCAATTGGATCTGGATTGGTTTTATTGGGGTAGGCATCTGGATAATCGTTATACTCATAATTTAAAAAACGACCAGCCCAACCAGTATTTAAATACTGATCGCTGTCAGATCCAGACATCCATATATCGGTAGCTCTAAAATGTGAAAAGCTTGGTTGAGGATATCCAACCGATTGTACAATATTCAATTTCCCATCTGTAAACATATTTTGAAAGGCAGTCATAGAGGGATGAATACCTGTAGCATTATTTCCCATTAATTTTAAGACCTTATTTTCTGGCAAGGCTATATTGGTTCTAGCATTCTTATAATTAGCATAATTACTTAATGGGATAACAGTATTCAACCCATCGTTTCCACCACTTAATTGAACAATAACAAGCACTTTGTCCGTATTAGAGGTTGAAAGTAGTGCGGTGTTTAATAAAGGATGGTCCTGTAAAACATGAATAGCATTGCCACTAATCATAGTGGGTGCAACTAAAGCTAAACTATTTTTTATAAATTTTCGTCTTTCCATTTTATTGTAATTGATAATCTGGCAAATTCATAATATATTTTAATAAGGATTTAAGCCTTGTATGTACAGTATTATAATTAATAGTTGTTGGACTCGAAGTATAGGCATTCCATGCATCCGTCCAATAATAATCCGATGTTTGACCAGATAATAAAATTTGTTTTTTTAAATTAGCTTTTAAACTGGCATCTATTTCTGTAGAAACTAAAAATGAAAATACACTTTCAATGAGTACATTTGGATCGGAAGGATTCGGGCAAACATTTTTAGCAAATTGTATTGTATTTACTATCACTTTTTTTCCATTTCTTGTATAGCCCGTTTCTATCATTAAATCGGTAAACTTATTGCGCTTAGGAAGGGTATCAGCATTTATCCAAAGCTTATTGTAATCTGGGGTTTGGTAATAAGCAGGCCAGCCTGATACATTGGGAGGGTCAACAGGGTTTTGGCCCATGCTAATAAGTTGATTCACCATATAATTATGTAAAAAATACGAATCGGTGTAATCAGTAATTGCATTTGGAAATATAATTTCATACTGCCTTAAAAAAGTAATGACATGATCAACAGGACTTTTTATCTGACAGCCAATATACAGCGTATCATAAAAATGTTCACTAGATAAAAGGGTTTTTAATACAGGTTTTATCTCGTAATTATTTGCAATAAATATATTACTAAGTGGAGTTATAATATTATTCTCTATAGTATTGTCAATATAGTAATAAACAAAATATCTATATAGTTTACGACAAATAAATTTTGCCACTTCTGTCTTTTGAAAAATCATGGTCAACAACTCATCTGTTTCCAAAGCGCCATTGGCAGCTGTTTTGCCAGTGATTGTAGTACCTTTATAAAAACTAGAAAATGTTTTGTTAGTAGTATCGTGCCTACTGCTATCAAAAATTGAATTAAAATTGGCATCTATTCTCCATCCAGTTAAAACTTTTGCTGCATTTTTTACATCCTCTTCACTGTATTTAGCACCCCCCTCTTTACCCACTGTATACAATTCTTGCAACTCTCTTCCATAGTTTTCATCGGGCGCTGTTTTAGTATTAAGATAACCGTTCAAATATCGAAGCATTGCTGGGTCGGTGGTGACCAAACGCACCATTTGTTTAAAATTACCAACGCAATTATTTCTAAAAATTTGATGATGGTTATAAATCATTGAGCCATATCCTATCGTATCTGCTTCTGTACCGAAATGATTACTCCAAAATAGGCTTAACTTTTCACGAATATTTTTTTCTTGCCCTAACCAAACACTAATTAGCCATTTTTTGTAACTATTTCGGCGATAGCTATTAATGGTCCCATCGGTAGTTATATCATTTACCCATGTTTTACCCGATGGTACATTAGGATCGGTGAATGTTGTTGAGTTGTAATCGTTTAATGGTGGTGGTAAAGCAGTAGTTTGAATATTCAGTAATTCATCTATACTGGCCATTAAACCCTTAGTTTTAAAATATTCAATATCTGAGGCCTTGGCACCAAATAGGGTACGATTTAGCAAGTGCTTCGAATGCAAGGACATCCAATTGCCTTTATAAGTATTTAAACCTAATGCACTTGTTTTGGGGGCAAGGGACATATTAATTAATATTTAAGTATATACTTTTTTAATAATTAGATACTGTATTAGATGCTAATTATTATACTCAAATTAAGAAAATCTTAGATTATTTTATAGGTTTGATTGTTAAATTTTAAATTTTTGGGCAATCAAAAATGAAATATACTGATCCCTATTAATCTGGCTTCAACTTAATCTTTGTAAATATTTGTAAATGAGGAAGTGCAAGCACAGACAAGCTAATAAATAGTAGTGTAAAAATGCCAGAAGCATCCTTGCTATTGAGCGTTAGAAAGGTTATATATAAAAATCCAAACCATGCCATGATAGAAAAGGGGGCCGATTTGATAAGTAAGTTTTTCCACCCATTAAAATCATTGGGCATACCAAAAGTGATTCTTATTTTATCGAATGATAATAAAGAGTGCCAGAATCCAAAATAAAAGGCAAAGCAAAGCCATAAAGGCATATAAAGGGCAAAAATAATGAGTATAGCTTGTTGTAAAATTAAATAGTAGTAGTATTTATTTTTTGAAAAAAAATGTGCTTTAAAAAAGAATAAAATAATATAAACAAGCGCTAAGCCTATTAACGTAATGGGATATATTTTACCAGCGAGCGCAGTCCATTGACTTTCATTAAAAGCAGAGCGCTCCATTCTTATAAAAATTTGCAAAGCAAAGTTTATATTTTTTGAAAGCAATAATAAAATCCATAGTAGCCCAATGACTGAATAGGCTATTTTTTGAACAGCATTATCTGTTTTCCCTAACCAATCAATTTCTCCGAAATGATAAGCTGTAATTAATATAAATATAATTAAAGCTGCCACAGGGAAAAAGTACCAAACCAATGCATAGGCAATGATGTTGGCTATGTATTTTAATAGAAATATTTTTTGATTACTTTCTGACTTATGTAAATGTTGATCAATGTATAAGTCCAAGGCTCCATGGGGAACCCCAAAAAGAATAAGTACTGCAATTAAGAAGGAAATTTGAGTACTGTTGTTTAAAACAAAAACGGTATTGATGAGGAATAAAAGGAAGGCAAATAATATTAGGTAAAGGCGAAGTTTTATTTGCATGGATGTAAATTAAATAAAAAAAGGGGCAAGTAACCAACTTGCCCCTTAAAAGTTATTGTAATATATTAAGCAGCTTTTCTACTTAAGCTATAAATAACCAAACCAAAACCTATTTTGTTGACAGCATCACCAATGTTGTAGATGATGTTCATGTCAATTCCAATATTAGCAAAACTAGCATACCATTGTCCTTCAGCTGTTCCGATTAAATATCCTAATGGATAAATAGCCCAACCAACTAATACGAACCAACCAAGTGCTTTGTTTGCAGAAGCTACTGCAGAACCAGCACCAGTCGCTAATTTCTTAACATCTCCTAACCATACTTCATACACGATGTAGAAGTAAGCGATAGCACTTATAGTTCCCCATAATGTAGCTTGAGCTGGGGCAACAGCCTCACCCCAATAACCTGTAACTAACATTACAACAGAAGCTAAAATCATTTTCCATAATAAACCAATTGTACCACCTGCTTTCTTTGTGATCAAATAGAATTCAACACACATTAAAGGCACAGTTAATAACCAGTCTACGTAACGGAAAAATGTAGGACTATCATGCGTTTCTGCATAATATCCACGCATGTAATAGTAGTGAACAGCAGCAATAAAAGTGATTAACCCTGAAACAAGTACAGAGGTTCTCCATTCTTTACTAGTGTTGTTCAATTCTAAGAAGAAAAATACCGCAGCGGCCATCATGGCCATTGTGCCAACGAAGAACGTGAAAGACACATAGTCTGTCTTTGCAATCGCCATCGTAGCATCAAGAAGAAATAAATTCATATGTTTGAGTTTTGGTGAAAAAAATTAATTGCAACAATATAAAATACTTAAGGCAATTTTTTTATGTATATAATTAATACAAAAGGCTTTGCTTAGTAGCTCAATCGTTGATGAAGTAAGTTATATAAAAATTAATATTTTATTAAAATAAATTGTTAAAAAATTTCAAAATTAGAGATAAAAACCCTTTTTGTTTAATATTTATTTAAAATAATTGAACAAATATTGAACAAAAAATGAGCAAATCAATTCTTAATAGATAGCAACCAATTCTGGCTTCGAATTTATCTGAAAGAATTAAGGTAATTTTCGAAGTTTTTGAAGCTATATGAAGATGATTATAAATAGGCCCAATATCTTACCTCAAGATGGCATTGCATTATACTATGATAAAATTGTAAACGATGATGAGGTCAAACAGCTATATGATGCGCTATTAAATAATATCCATTGGGAGAATGAAAGGGTGATAATGTTTGGAAAAGAGATTATCACAAAACGTAAAGTTGCTTTTTTCAGTGACCCCTCTATTACCTATCGTTATGCTAGCAAAACTAAAATAGGCTTGCCTTGGACGGATTCACTACTTACTATTAAAAATAGGGTTGAATCTATTACTAAAGAATCTTACAATGCCTGTTTATTAAATTTGTACCATAACGGAGAAGAATCGATGGGATGGCATAGCGACAATGAAAAAGAAATTATAGCCAATAGCTCTATTGCTTCTTTAAGCCTGGGTGCAAATAGAAAGTTCTCTTTTAAACATAAACTAAGTAAAGAAACCGTGTCTATTGAACTAGAAGATGGATCGCTGCTTGAAATGAAAGGAAGCGTTCAGACCCACTGGTGGCATGCACTTCTTAAATCAAAGAAAGTGACAGATGCAAGAATAAATTTAACTTTTAGACAAATGCATACCCAAAAATAGAGTGTATGAAAAATAGTAATAATAAAACAGTTAAAAAAAGCAACCTGCCTACTAAGGAATGCCTTTATTGTAAGCGCCCTTTTACTTGGCGTAAAAAATGGGCCTTAAACTGGGAACAGGTTTTGTATTGTAG
>CALDSE010000029.1 GCA_937911175.1 uncultured Sediminibacterium sp. | reverse complement strand
CATCTTCTCTTTTGGGATAAAAACTATAAGTACCGGGTAAATCAATGAGGGTGGTGGGGTTACCCGCTAATTGCATCTGGCCTGTTTTCTTGTCTACCGTTACGCCTGGGAAATTGCCTACTTTTTGGTGCATACCGGTAAGTGCGTTAAAAAGAGAACTTTTTCCGCTATTGGGGTTACCCACTAAAGCAATATGTATACCGGCATTCATGAGGTGGCAAAGCTAGGTTTTATGATTGGGCTATACTTACGAAATTAGAAATTGAGCAGAAGGGGGAAAATGATAAATATCATATCAAATTTTAGAGATCCTAGTGTTTTGCTAATAGCTTTATTTAACTTTGGGGCTCAATCAGATATCTATGCGCCGTATTGCCTTTTTCTTAGTGTTCTTATTCCCTTTTTTATTGAATGCTCAAAAGCTTACAAGAGCAGATAAAGTCCTTATTCAAAACTTAGAAAATCATATAAAATTTTTAGCCAGTGATGAATTAGAAGGTCGTCGTGCAGGAAGCCCAGGAGAGCAAAAAGCAGTAGACTATATTATTTCGCAATATCAAAATGCTGGTATAAAAGCCATGGGCAATAATGGCTTTATTCAAAGCTTTCCTATTGATGAAGGAAAAAAATTATCTCCTAACTCTTTTATTAAAGTCAACAAACAAGTACTTCTTTTAGATGCTGATTTTTTTCCTATTTCAAATAGCGGTACTGGTAATATTAAATCCATGGCATCTCTTTCCTTAAATGAGGCCAAGCAAATTTGGTTTAAAGATTTGGGTGAAGTTTTGGAAGAAAATACTAGCAATCCACATTTCGATATTAATGAATGGTTGCTTACTACTGCTAAGGAAACAAAACAAAAAGCAGGGGCTGCTTTATTCCTTTACAATAGTGGCACACTGGTGGATAATATTCAATATTATAAATTTGATACAGCTAAAGCATTACCTATTCCTGTTCTGTATATTACCAAAAACGGTTTCTCAAAATATTTTACTGATGAATTAAGTACTTATGAAATTGAAGCTAGTATTGAGTTTGAGCACGCTTCAAGAACAGCACATAATGTAGCGGCCTTTATTGATAACAATGCTGCAAACACTGTTATCTTAGGCGCCCACTTAGATCACTTAGGCTATAACGAAGACCGTAACGCACTGGATATAAATAATAATATTAGAAATGGTGCCGATGACAATGCAAGTGGAACAGCTGCATTAATTGAATTAGCTAAAGCACTTCAAAAAAAATCGCCTAAAAATAATAATTATTTGATCTTGCATTTTTCTGGAGAAGAGTTAGGTTTATTTGGAAGTAAGTATTGGTTAGAACACCCAACCTATACAGGTAATTATAATTACATGATTAATATGGATATGGTGGGTCGTTATGATACTGCTAGAAAATTAACGGTAGGAGGTTATGGTACATCAACTAAGTGGGCCAATATTTTAGCAAGCGTATCTACTTCTTTAATTACACATTATGATAGTGCTGGTTCTGGTCCAAGTGATCATGCTAGTTTTTATAGAAAAGACATGCCGGTATTATTTATGTTTACAGGTAGCCACAGCGATTATCATAAAGCCACAGACGATTGGGATAAAATTAATTATATAGGAGAGAGCCAAATTATAAGATATGTGCAGTCTATTATTAAAACAACAGACGCAGTGGGTAAATTAGATTTTCTTAAAACCCGTGAGGCTGCCATGGGCCGTAGCACTAAGTTTACAGTAAGTTTAGGGGTTATGCCCGATTATGCTTTTACAGGCACAGGGGTTAGAATTGAAGGTGCTAGCCAGGGTAAATTAGGAGAAAAAATAGGCTTAAAAGGGGGCGATGTATTACTTCAAGTAGGAGACTATAAATTAGTAGATGTGATGAGTTATATGCAAGCGCTTTCTAAATTTAAAAAAGGAGATGCAACAGTGCTTGTGTATAAAAGAGGAGCAGACGAAATAAAAATTGATATTGTTTTTTAAATATAATTATTTGTGAGCAGTAAAATAATTTTAGACCAAGACGCCATTAACGAAAGCGATTTCGAAGGCTCTCGTATTTTAGGTATCACGGCACCTATTAAGAATTATCAATTCTGTATTTTACTGAATCAATACATGGGCTTTGAATTTAGATTCAATCCCAATCATGAAATTGCTTTAAAGAGAAAAAATAGAACTTATTATTTTTCAATGTACGAAGGCAATGAGCCTAATACTTCTATTCAACATTTTGTTTACCATAATCAATTCGATGGTGAATATTTATTGCCCGAATTAAAACACATGGATTTTATTTGGTGGATAAGAGGGGAGTGGATTGAAGATGAAAAAGTAAATGATATCTTACAAACTGTGCGCGGTATTAAAGGCGTGCAATTGGTAGCTGAATTAACACCCGATCAAATCAAAAACAAAGGGCATCTTATTTTTGAATAAAAAGGCCAGGCCTAATTAATATAAATTCTTTTTTCTTTTGCAGCCGTACATTCACCAATGCTTGCAGTATATTCAATACCCATTTCTTGTAAAATAGTTTGTACTTCTTTTAATGCAGTAGGCGCTACGGCAATGAGTAAACCTCCATTGGTTTGAGGATCGGGTAATAATAATTTAGCTTCTGCTTCATCTACACCAGCGCCCAAAACCACGCCAGCACTAATGGAGCTCCAATTGCGGGCAGTCGCACCAGGTATTGTTTTTTGAGCTATATAATTTCTAACGGCTGGTATAATAGGTATTTTATTGTACACAATAGACGCCGATAAATTACTTCCTTCCATCATCTCAGTTAAATGTCCGAGTAATCCAAAGCCTGTTACATCGGTCATCGCATGCACTTCTTTTATTTTTCCTAATGCTTCGCCTGCTTTATTAATAGTAGTAAGTTGCTTTACTAAAAAACTTAAATCTTCTTCTGTAAGTACTGCTCTTTTTTGTGCAGTGGCCATAATGCCCACACCTAATGGTTTGGTTAATATTAATACATCGCCTTCCTTGGCGGTATCATTTCTTTTTAAATTTTCTATATCCACTAAACCATTCACCACTAATCCAAAAATGGGATCCTGACTATCAATACTATGTCCTCCTGCAATCACAATACCCGCATCTGCACAAGTTTTTCTTGCCCCCTCCATTACTTTAGCAGCCTCAGATGCTGGCAGTGTAGCTAAGGGCCAACCTAGTACAGCTAATGCAAAAATAGGTTTGCCGCCCATGGCATATACGTCGCTAATCGCATTTGCTGCAGCAATTTGTCCAAATGAAAATGCATCATCAACAATAGGCATAAAAAAATCAGTGGTGCTTATCATCGCCGTTTTTTCATCTAACTTATAAACGGCTGCATCATCTCTACTATCATTACCTACTAATAAATTTTTTACATTTGTTTTCGCACCTACATTATGCGCCGCTAATATTTCTGAAAGTATGGCCGGTGAAATTTTACAACCGCAACCACCCCCTTTAGAATGTTCTGTTAATTTTATACTCATGGTTAGTTTATTATTTTGTAACTATTTTATTTCTATACACGCTGCATCAAAAGCTTGAATGGTTTTTTCATCGCCTTCTAATAGCCAACCTTGAATGGCCATCGTTAATGCTTCACTTAAATGCTTTTGCATTTGTTTTATATCCCAACTTTTATTGGTTATCTCTTGCAAAGAAATAGGATTTGAGGATACCCTATTCGCTGCAGCCGTTGAAAAAGAAGCTTGGTTAATATTCATGCCTATTCCAATTACGGTCCAGGTCCATTCCTTCCCCCTCACTAGGTTTTCTATCAGTATACCCCCTGCCTTTCTGTCACGAAAATAGATATCATTGGGCTTCTTAATCTTAGTTTGCTCTCCAGCAAATGCTCCAAAAAAGGCCCTTGCCCCTAGCGCAATGGCTGCTGAAAACCCAATTTGATCGGCCGGCGTCCAAATTTTACCTGTTTTTAACTGCTTTAGCTCCAAAACATAGCTTGAAAGCAGGTTTTGTCCTTTTTCGCTTTCCCAGTTTCGACCATGCTGACCCTTCCCAGCAGTTTGAAAATCAGCTGTATAGCAACTGCCAGATAGGGCTAAACCCTGGTGGACTTGGTCCATGGCATAGATATTGGTACTAGGGATAGTAGTAAGTTCTATGAGCGGCTCCCCTAATAGGATATTTGGTGTGGCAGGTAACAAAGAATTGCTATTTTTGTAAAGTTAGTTTAGAATCATTTTAGTACCTTAAAATGTTTGAATTAATACCCATTTAACAAATAAATATAAGAATCATTGGAACCTCTTTCTGCTCTCAAAAACCGTAAAAAGTCTACGGTATTACAACTTACCCGCAGCTCAAAAATTTTCAAAACGATCATTCAGGCTATCCAGGATAAAAAGGGTACCAATATTATAAGTTTAGACTTGAAGAAAATTCCAGAGTCTACCAGCGATTTTTTTATCATCTGCGAAGCCAATAACACCACTCAATTAAAGGCCATTGCCGATTATATAGAATTTGAAGTGAAAACTAAATGCGGAGAAATGCCGTATAAAAGTGAAGGCAAAAACGCAGCACAGTGGTTACTCATCGATTATATCAATGTGGTAGTGCATGTAATGCATCCAGAAGCAAGACATTTTTATCAAATAGAAGATATGTGGAGCGATGCGGACACAAAATTGCATGATCTTTAAAACTTATTTAAAAAAATATTGTTACTAAGTAGTAACGCAAATTATATACAACAAGCATTAATAGTCACTCATGATACCTGATAATAACAAGAAGAAAAGCCCATTAGGAGATGGTCCCAAATTGCCAAAATTCAATATTTATTGGATTTATGGTTTAATCGCCATTTCATTATTGTCTGCTCGTTTCTTCCAAACTGCTCCAGATATTTTAACCACTTCAGAACTTGAATTTAAGCAAGTGATGTTAACAGGGGGTGATGTTGAAAAAATTGATCTAGTTCAAAATAAAGAATTAGTCCGTGTTTACATAAAGCCCGATAGCATTGATAAAGACTTTTACGTTCAGAAATTAAAACGTAAAATGGATAAGGCTAAAATTAAAAACGTGCCTTTATTTGAATTTAATATAACAGACTGGAATAGTTTCAACGAAAGATTACAACGTTTTTATGAACAAAAAAATATTCAAGAAGTACCACAGAACGCAGTGAAAGAAGGAGAGTGGTTTGGCCCTATTGCCAACACTATATTTTCTTTAGTACTTATAGTTGTTGTGTGGGTGCTACTTATGCGCAAGATGGGCGGCGGCGGAGGAAGTGGTGGTGGCCCAGGCGGCATATTTAATGTAGGAAAATCGAAGGCGACATTATTTGAAAAAGGCGGCACTAAAGTAAATATAACTTTTGCCGATGTAGCAGGTTTAGAAGAAGCCAAAGAAGAAGTAATGGAAATTGTGGACTTCTTAAAACAACCCAAAAAATATACAGCCCTTGGAGGTAAGATTCCTAAAGGTGCTTTATTAATAGGCCCTCCAGGTACAGGTAAAACTTTATTAGCGAAAGCCATGGCAGGAGAAGCGCAAGTGCCTTTCTTTAGTTTAAGTGGTTCCGATTTTGTGGAAATGTTTGTGGGTGTGGGTGCCAGTAGAGTGCGTGATTTATTTAAACAAGCGCGTGAAAAAGCGCCTTGTATTATTTTTATAGATGAGATTGATGCCATTGGTCGTGCGCGTGGTAAAAATGCCATGATGAGCAATGACGAGCGTGAAAATACATTGAACCAATTATTAGTAGAGATGGATGGATTTGGTGGTGATACTGGTATTATTATTTTAGCAGCGACCAATCGTCCCGATGTATTAGACTCTGCTTTATTAAGACCAGGTCGTTTTGATCGTCAAATTTCTATTGACCGTCCCGATGTAAAAGGGCGTGAAGAAATATTTAAAGTGCATTTAGGTCCTATTAAAGTTTCTGAAAATTTAGATGTACATAAATTAGCAGAACAAACTCCAGGATTCGCGGGTGCCGATATCGCGAATGTTTGTAATGAAGCTGCATTAATTGCTGCGCGTAAAGGAAAGACAGGTGTAGAGATGAAAGATTTCCAAGACGCCATTGATAGAGTCATAGGCGGATTAGAAAAGAAGAATAAAATTATTTCTAAAGAAGAAAAAGAAGTCATTGCTTACCACGAAGCAGGTCATGCAATTTGTGGTTGGTTCTTAGAGCATGCCTATCCTTTGTTAAAAGTAACCATTGTGCCAAGAGGTACAGCTGCACTCGGTTATGCGCAGTATACGCCTAAAGAACAATACTTATATACCATTGAACAATTAACCGACCAAATGTGTATGACCTTAGGAGGCCGTGCTGCAGAACAAATTTTCTTTGGTAAAATATCTACGGGCGCTTCTAACGACTTACAGCAAATTACCAAGATGGCTTATTCCATGGTGACTACTTATGGAATGAATGAAAAAATTGGCAATGTAAGTTTCTACGATCCTAGTCAAGAAAATACTTTCCAAAAACCATTCAGTGAAGAGACCGGAAAAATTATTGATGAAGAAGTACGCAAGATGATTGATGCTGCTTACCACCGCACATTAGATTTATTAACTTTAAGAAAAGGGGAAGTAGAAAAATTAGCGAAAGAATTATTAGATAAGGAAGTTTTGCATAAGAGTGATGTAGAAGCCTTAATTGGTATGCGTCCTTATGAAGAAGAAAAGGTAGTTACTTTTGATGTAGAAGAATCTAAATCAGAAGAAACTAAAACAGAAGCGACTGCTGATCAAACTACTACTGTAACAGATGCCACAGCCCCTGTTGAACCTTCTACTAATAATGAAGCAAGTACTGAAACACATTCATAAGAACTGAATACTATTCAATGGAATCACAAGGAGCGAAAACGAAAATTTTACAAAAAATTAAACAGGCATTAGAAAAGCCTGTTGCCGTTCCCTTCCCTGATCAGATTGCAGATAGACCTATTTTTATTCCCACTGAACAAGAATTAGCCATTGGCTTTGCGCAGAAATTTACAGAGCTACTAGGTAAATTTGTTTACTGCAGCGATGAAGGGGAGTTAGTGAATCAATTAGCAAAACTCATTCATTCAAATAAATGGGAGAAAATATATTCTAGAGAATCGGGTTGGTTAGATGATATGAAAGAATTTAGTTTTGATCCTGTAACTACGGATGATTTAGCAGGCTGTGATGCAGCTATCACTTTATGTGATCATTTAATCGCAAGAACTGGTACGATTGTTTTAAGTAGCCAACAACTAAGTGGAAGAACTTCAAGTGTGTATGCGCCCATACATATATGTATTGCCTATACACATCAATTGGTTTTTGATATTAGTGATAGCTTAGCTGCCTTTAAAGCAGAATCGGATGCCCTACCTTCAATGATTAGTTATGCAACTGGGCCAAGCCGAACGGCCGATATTGAAAAAACCTTGGTGGTGGGTGTGCATGGCCCCAAAGAAGTCTACTGTTTTTTAGTAGATAAGTTATTAGATTAGTAACTTTAGTAGGTACACTATTATTTAGTAGGTATACGATTATATAGACATAGTATTATAAATTAAATGAGCGACTACATGGAATGGGTGCCTGGCAAAAAAATTTACTTTCTTTCTGATTTCCATTTAGGGGCACCTAATCAAGCGCAAAGCCATTTACGTGAAAAGCGTTTAGTGCGTTTTTTACAAAATGCTAAAAAAGACGCTTCAGCTATATTTATTGTAGGCGATATTTTTGATTTTTGGTTTGAATACAAAACCGTGGTCCCTAAGGGTTTTGTGAGACTACTAGGCTGTTTAGCCGAATTAAGCGATGCCGGAATTGAGCTACATATTTTTACAGGCAATCATGATTTATGGATGAAAAATTATTTAACCGAAGAGTTAAATGCAAAAATATATTTTGAACCAGCTGAATTTACCTTGGCGTCAAAAAAGTTTTTTATTGGACACGGTGATGGACTAGGACCTGGAGACCAGGGCTATAAGTTTATGAAAAAAATATTTACCAACCCTTTATGTAAATGGTTGTTTGGTTGGTTGCATCCCGATTTAGGTATTCAACTCGCCAATTATTTTAGCAGCAAGAGTAGGGCCAAAACAGGGACTTCGGATGAAGTATTTATGGGCGAAGACAAAGAGTGGTTAATTATTTACTCGAAACAAAAAGCAAAAGAAATGAATGCCGATTATTTTATTTTTGGACATAGGCATTATGCTTTAGATATAGCTATTAATGAAACCAGCCGTTATATTAACTTAGGCGATTGGCTAAGGTCGAATAGTTATGCTGTATTTGATGGACAGGATATGCAATTACTTCATTGGAAGGAAGATTAAACAATACTAGTTATGAATTTGGATCAACAATTTTTAAATAATTCTTTACGTAGTTATATAGTTATTGGGGCTATTTTTATAGTGGCCTTCCTTGTAAAAAGGTTTATCTCTCGATTTTTTGCAAGTTTAATTTATACTTGGATTGATAAAAAAAATCATTCGGACTTAAGAAAAAGCCATGTACGCCGTTTGATTATTCCTATCGAACAGTTTTTAATTTATATGGTTGCTGTTGTAGCATTATATGAGTTAAATTTTCCCATAGATTGGAATATTCATTTATACAAATTAACCCTTCAAGTATTCGTGGAGGCGGTAGTGAAATTATTTTTTATTATTTTATTTATTCGCGTTTGTTTAAGAACGCTGGAATTTGTAGCCATTATATTAGAAGAAAAAGCAAGGCTTACCAAGGATCAAACCGACGACCAACTGGTTTTGTTTTTTAGAGACTTCTTTAAAGTAATATTATACATCATTGGCTTCTTATTTGTACTACATTATGTATTTAATGAAAATATTGGCAATTTAGTGACTAGCTTAAGTATCGTAGGAGCCGCAGTGGCCTTGTCTATGAGAGAAAGTTTGGAAAATATTATAGCCTCTTTTATTATTTTCTTCGATAAGCCTTTTACCATTGGGGACTTAGTGAAAGTAAATAATTTCACAGGTACGATTGAAAAAATTGGACTACGCAGTACCCGCATTCGCACACAGGATAAAACTTATATATCGGTGCCTAATAAACAAATGGTAGACAATATAGTAGATAATATAAGTTTAAGAACCCAGCGTAAAATTGAATTAGACTTACAATTAAGTGTTGCTACTACCGCCTCACAATTAGCTGCCTACAGCCAGTATTTGCAAAATGAAATAAGTCAGCTTAAAAATGTGAGCAGTGTACAAGCCTATGTTTCAGAAGCAGGTAAGCAATATCATGTACTACATATTGAGTGCTTAGTAAGTATGGATTTAGAATTCAATGAATTTATAGTCTTGAAAGAAAAAATAAATGTAAGGGCTATTCAATATGCGAATGATAATACCATTCAATTCGCGACCACTGTTTAGAAGTCAAACCACAGTATACCTAAAGTATTTCGATGTAGATTAGAGAGCGGTAGAGGTGGAAGTAGAGCTTTACTTTATAGACTCTCCTTAAGCGATACCAAGAACTGCTTAATATTTTTCAAGCTATTTAAAACGGCAATATCTTTTTCTGCCTTTTCTTTATTATTCTTTAAATAAGTTTTAGCCCCCTCGATAGAGTATTTTTTTTCACGTAGTAAAAAATACAGTTGACGTAAAAATTCAATGTCCTGTGCTCTAAATAACCTATCGCCCTTTCTAGTTTTTCTAGGTTGTAATTGTTTGAATTCTTTTTCCCAATATCTTATTAAAGAAGTATTGACATTAAACCAAGTAGCTACTTCACCAATAGGGTAGTATAATTTTTTTACCAATTCTTCAGAAGCCGGGATATTTAAAGTATGTATATCGGCGTCCATAGAAGCAAATGATTTTCTTCCTCTTTTGCTTACAGAAGATGAATGCGTAAAAGACATGGGAGTTCTTGAAACAGTAGGCAGTACTTCTTCCTCTGATACCTCTTTGTGTATTTTGGAATTGGCTTCTACGCTTGCTATTTGCTCAAGCTTAGGCGCAGCAGACTTCTTTTTTTCAACCGGCGCTTTTATATGCACGGGTTGGTCTATTTCCATTCCAAATAAGTCAAGTTGATGCAAGTCTTTTGCCATAGAACAAAGTTAGGGGACTATTAATAGGAACTAAGCTTCCTAAATGATTGGTGGATAAATTGTTAAGTATGCAGTATTTTTGCGTATGCGCTTATTCATCTTAACGAGTTCAAAATTTACCATACCAAGGGCCCTGCTATGTCAGAAGGTATTGGATATCATTGAACTAGGCTTGAGTTCAGCACAAATTCATTTTTATATTGTAGGAGATAATCTCCCCGATTCCTTATTGACATTGGAGCAAAATAGTGATGTGGTAACTATTATTAAAGAAGTAGCTGCCGAAAAATTAATCAAAGAAGTAACCAATGCTGCCATTATTCATTTTGGTGCAGATTTAAAAGGGAGCGATCAGTTTGCGCATTATTTTATTCCCCTGTCAGATCCTAGTTGTATACCAGGGCTTTCCATGATACATAAATGGTCTTTAACAAAAGCCTTTAAAAAATATTTAAAAAAATCGGTAGCTACTTATACCATCAATGAATGGTCTACTCGTTTTTTAAAAAATAAATATAAACGCTACACTACTAAAATACAAGAAGCTTATTTACCTATTCATAGGTTGCCTATATATGAGTGGGTGGCTTTAGCAGATGCTAAAAATAGTTTAACTGATGGCGCTAATTATTTCTTGGCCTTCCAACCACTTGATGCTTTTGTGGATATGCTTAAAGAGTTTTCAATTTTTAAAAAATGGCAACAAACTAATATGGTACTTGTTTTCATTTTTGAAAATGAAAAAGAGGTTGCGCAGGCAGAGTCATTATTAGTGGGCTATAAGTTTAAAGATGCTATATTAATTAATTCCATATCCAATATGGAACTAAAATGGATAGCAGCTACCTATGCTATTTTATTTAATAATATTTGTTTCGATAAAACCAGTTTAATAGAAATGGCTATTGAGTATGACATACCACTACTTTTTAATAATGATGAAAATCAAAATGAATCTCTTCCAACGGCTTGGCAGCAAGCGGGCGAGCAGTTTAGTTTTGAAGAAAAAGGAGGACTCTCTAATCATTTCAAATTATACTATAAGGATGAAGTGTACCGACAAGGAAGGGCCAGAATGGGTAAGGATTGGCTCACGGATTTATATGCAGAAAAGAAGAATACAGCTCTAGTGAAAATACCGCTAGCGCTAAAGACTAACTAAGGTTCTTATTTAATTAATTTGTATTTTTGTGTTTCAAAATTTTTAATATGCATCAGTCAAGTATTCAGGTTAACATTGGTTTAGACGATCAAAAAATTCCTCAAAATATTAAGTGGTCTGCCTCCGATAGCACCGCTACAGAAGCGCAGGAAGCACGCGCTATGATGCTTACTTTCTGGGATCCTACCGATAAAACCGCACTTCGTATTGACCTATGGACCAAGGACATGATGGTGGATGAAATGGCCGACTTCTTTTATCAAAATTTAATGGGCATGAGCGATGCCTATTTAAGAGCCACGCAAGATGAAGCCTTGTCTAATGAATTCAAAGAATTCGCAAAGACTTTCTATACTAAATTTAGAGCTAGTCAACTTTCAGAAAATAATAAATAAACGAAAATAAAATCACGAATAGAAAATCAACTAAATTAACAATACTAAACCAAATATATTATGTCTTTAGAAACCGATGTGATGTCTTTAATGAAAGACGCAATGAAGAACAAAGATGAAGCTTTGTTAAGAGGATTAAGAGCTATTAAAGCAGAGATTATAAAAGCTAAAACAGAACCTGGTGCGAATGGTGCAATTACTGCTGAAACAGAATTAAAATTATTACAAAAATTAGTAAAGCAACGCAAGGATTCTTTAACCATATTTGAGCAACAAAATAGACCAGACTTGGCCACTAAAGAATCGGAAGAAATTGCGGTAATAGAAAAGTTTTTACCTGCGCAAATGAGCGAAGACGACGTGAAAGCCGCTGTGCAAGCCATTATCACGCAGGTTGGCGCTGCTGGTCCTGGAGACTTAGGCAAGGTAATGGGTATGGCTACTAAACAATTAGCAGGTCAGGCAGATGGTAAAGTCATTTCTGCTATTGCCAAAACTTTATTAAGCGCCTAATACTATGTGGTTAGACATACTCACAGGTACTATATTAATAATAGCCATTTTACAAGGCTTTAGAAATGGATTCATTAAAGCAGTCATTTCTTTTTTTTCATTAATGATTGGTTTAATCCTTGCTTTTCAATTTGCAGGCTGGGTGGCTAGTTTTTTAAAAGAACATACTAAGATTGCTTCTCACTGGTTGCCCTTTATTTCCTTTTTAGTTATTTTAGTTTTAGTACTTATTATATTAAAATTTATTTCAGGGGTCTTGCAACAAACTGCTGAATGGTTATTATTAGGCTGGCTAAATAAATTATTAGGTATTGTTTTATATGGGTTTATTTATTTCACCATCTTGAGTGCAGTGATTTATTTTTTACAAGTATTAGGGGTGGTAGAAGCTACTGAAATGAAGGAGACTTACACCTATGACTACTTGCAAAAATGGTGGCCCTACTGTATGGAAAAAGCCGCTATTTTAATTCCTTCTATTAAAAGCACTTTTACCACTTTTTCTAACCCCTTTAAATAAGGGGCCAAATTAACAGAATTCATTGATGTACAATAGGTTAAGAAATTGTTATTTATTCTATAAGCACTATTTTACCCCTGACTAAGTTTAGCCTTTTTTAAAACGAATTAACTACCTTTAACCATTCGACAAATTGGAAAAATAGGACCCTAAATGGAATACGAAATTATAAAAGACGGGAAGTTTGATTACCTAGAAGTAGGGGAAGGGGAAACGCTAATGCTTTGCCATGGACTTTTCGGTGCCCTAAGTAATTTCTCAGACTTGATTGAAAAATTTAGACATACCCACAAAGTAGTGGTACCCATACTTCCTTTATTTGATTTAGATATTTTACATACCAGTGTATCGGGTTTAGAAAAACATGTTGCTGCCTTTATTGAACATAAAAATTATACCAATATTCATTTATTAGGTAATTCTTTAGGAGGCCATGTTGCCTTGGTGTATGTTTTAAAACATCCTGAAAGAGTGAAGTCACTTACTTTAACAGGTAGTAGTGGTTTGTTTGAAAATGCGATGGGCGATAGTTATCCTAAAAGAGGGGACTACGAGTATATCAAAAACAAAACCGCACAAACTTTTTATGACCCTGCTGTTGCCACGCCTGAACTAGTGGATGAAGTTTTTGAAATCACAAAAAATAGAATTAAGGTCATTAAAATTATTGCATTAGCGAAAAGTGCTATTCGTCATAATTTAGGGGAAGAGTTAAATCAAATTCAACAACCTACTTTATTAATTTGGGGAAAGAATGATATTGTTACGCCTCCTTTTGTAGCAGAAGAGTTTAAAAAATTAATTCCGAATAGTCAATTACATTTTATTGATAAATGTGGGCACGCACCCATGATGGAAGTGCCTGTTGAATTTAATAGTATCTTAGAAAAATTCCTTGGTTCTTTATCTAAATAATAATTTTATGATTGCAAATGAAATGGCTATAAAAGGTTTTCCCATGCTACGCTTGGAAGACACCGCCTCCTTTGTATTGCAATGCATGGAAGATTATGAAGTGCAACATTTACCGCTATTAAAAGATGAATACTTTATTGGCTTAGTGTCGAAGGAGTCGGTATTGGATATTGCAGTGGATCAAACCCTTGCCACCATTGCAGAAAACCTGCTGCGCATTGGAGTGAACGGCGGGGCGCATTTTACAAAAGCCTTAGAATTATTTTCAAAACATGAACTTTCCTTATTGCCTGTATTAAATGAGCAACAAGAATGCGTGGGCGTGATTACACAGAAAATTTTAAATGAAAATATTGCTCGTTTCATAGGAGCAGAACAAAATGGCGCCATCATTGTGCTGTCTATTTCTCCCTATCAATATTCTTTAGCAGAAATGAGTCGTTTGGTAGAAACTAATAATGCTCAAATTTTGCAATTAAATAGTTTTTTTGAGCCTGCCACGGGTGCCATGATTATTACCCTTAAAATTAATCAAGAAGAGGCTTCTGCAATTATCTCTACTTTTGAGCGTTACGATTATCAAGTGCTACATTATTTTGGCAAGTCGCCACTTCACAATGATATTGAAAGTCATTACCATCATTTAATGAACTACTTAGATGTGTAATAAAATAAAATATCTATTATTTTTTACTGCTTCTTTTTTATTTTTTTCAAACCTAGTTTCGGCACAAATAAAAATTAGCTCCATACAAATAGAGGGGAATAGAAGAACCAAACCTTATATTATTTTAAGAGAGTTACCTTACCATGAGGGAGATATTATTTCAAAAGACTCTTTAGCAATTGCAGATACCATCTCACAACAACAATTATTTAATACTACTTTGTTTGAGCAAGTGACGGTGCAATCAGTGTTTCTAGATAGTACGCAAGTGGACATTAAAATTAATGTGCGTGAAAGATGGTATTTATTTCCCATTCCTTATTTCAGGTGGGTAGATAGAAACTTTAACCAATGGTGGAATGAACAAAACAGAAGCCTAGACAGAGTGAATTATGGAATAAACCTAAGACAATCCAATGTGACGGGTAATAATGATAAATTGAATGCAGCTTTTATAACAGGGTATACACAACAATTTAGTTTTAGGTACCAAATACCCTTTATTGATAAAAAATTACGTTATGGCCTAGCCTTGGGTTGGCAAAATGCTACACAGAAAGAAATTAATATTGCAACCAAATTAGACAAGCAATTTTTTTATAGAACTCAAGATATTATTCAAAAGGGCTATCGAGCCAATGCCAGTTTATTGTACCGTCCTAATTTATTTGAAAGACATAGTTTTCAAATGGGTCTAGGAAGAAACGAAATAAGTGATTCTGCTTTTTTGTACCAACCTATGTTTTTACCTAGTCTTCAAAAAACATTTTCTTATCTAGATGCCTCTTTAGCTTTTTCACGCATTCGTTTTGATTACAATGCATACCCTACCAAGGGGCAGTCTACCGATTTAATATTGTATCAACGCTTCTCCAAGAATAGTAATCTAAGTTCTATTCAACTTAGAAAAATATGGGCCCGTCCTTTTTCAAAGTCGAATTTTATTTTTGTAGAATCTAATAACCTGGTTAAATTTTTACCCAATCAAAATTATACCGATAATAAATTATTAGGTTATGGTAATTTGCAATTGAATGGCTTGGATTATTATGTCGTGGATGGAACTGCAGCTAGTATTTTAAAAGTCTCTTTTCATCATGCATTAGGGGCAGTTAGTATAAAAAATAGATTCATACCTAATCGAATCCCTATTATTAAATATCAATTTTGGCTCAAGGCCTTTACAAATCTTGGCTATGTCTACAGTGAAAAACCTGTAAATGGTAATCGCCTTGCCAATACGCTGCTTAGAACAGCAGGGCTGGGTATGGATATTGTTGGCATTTATGATTTTGTATTAAAAATTGATTACAGCTTGAATCAGCTTGGAGACAAAGGGTTATATTTGCGTGCAGGTATTAATTTTTAAATTTTTTGGATGAAAGTAGCTATATATAGTAGAGGCGTTGATATCGATCAGCAACAATCATTGCAAGCATTACTGCTGGCATTGGATAAGCATGCTATTACGATTTATGTCTATGCCGAACTAATAGAAAAGTTTAATTTACAAGCGAGCGCCGGTAAAGAACCGCTGATCGCTTTCAATTCTTTTTCTGCCATACATGATAGCATTGATTGTTTAATAAGTTTAGGAGGAGATGGTACAGTGCTCGATGCGGTCACTATCGTGGGCGATAGTCAAATTCCTATTCTAGGTATTAATTATGGCAGGCTTGGTTTTTTAGCTACTATTTCAAAAGACGAATTAACTGTAATGGTAGAGGCTTTAGTAAACCGTACTTATGTGATTGAGAAAAGAACATTATTACATTTAGACGCCGACCCTATTATTTTTGGAAATGCTCCTTATGCATTAAATGAATTTGCCATTCATAAAAGAGATACTTCCCCAATGATTAAAATTCATACTTATTTAAATGGTGAATTTTTAAATTCTTATTGGGCAGATGGATTAATTGTTTCTACGCCTACCGGTTCTACTGGATATAACATGAGTTGCAATGGCCCTATTTTATTTCCTGATTCTGCAAGTTTTGTAATTACACCCGTGGCGCCACATAATTTAAATGTACGCTCTATTGTGGTGCCAGATAGTTCTGTGATTTCATTTGAAATTGAAGGCAGAACAGAAGAGTTGATTTGCGCCTTAGATGCTAGAAAAGAAATTGTACCCAAGAATATTCAATTGGCTATTAAGAAAGAATCTTTCTCTGTTAATTTCATAAGACTCAATGAGAACAGCTATTTGACGACCTTACGAACAAAGCTCACCTGGGGCTTGGATAAAAGAAATTAGCCCATGCGCAAGCAATTTATTTATTTATTATTTCTTTTATTTTTTACTACAAGTGTACAAGCGCAGTATTTACAACTAGTAGAAAATAAAGGTGAGTTTGGTGTATTTGCTGGCCAAGCTTCTTACAATGGTGACATAGCGCCGAACTTACAATTTCTAACTACAAATTTTGGTGGGTTTTATAAAAGACAATTGAATGATTATGTAGGTCTAAGATTGAATTATGAAATTGTTCCTTTAGGTGCTTTTGATTCATTGACAGCCAATACTATGAATTCCTATGTGCGTGGAAGAAGTTTATTTTTTAAAACTACCTATCAAGATATTAGCTTGATGACAGAACTTTATTTTTTAAAATTTATTAATGGCAATAAAAATTATCGTTTCAGTCCTTATCTAGGTTTTGGTGTAGGTTATTTATCTCCATTAAAAGATACTAGTACTCCATTAAGAGATTCTAGTAATTATAAGATACCTGGCGCGTCCACCAAAGCACCTAACATTATTACCATGCCCTTAACTATTGGTTTCAAGTATAATGTAGTGGGTTCCTTTAATGTATTTGGAGAATTCACTTATCGTTTTACAAATTCGGATCAACTAGATCATTTTGGAGATAATAATATTTACCCCAAAGAAGGCATTAATTACCAGGCAAGTACTTCTGGTAAGGATCAATTTTTTTCTGCCAAATTGGGCTTGTCGTATAATTTCTTAAGAATATATGGTCCAGATCCAAGGCCAAAAGCCAAAAGGGATAATCTATTTAGCAAATCAAGTAATAAAGGCACTAAAAAGTCTTTATTTGGCTTCTTTAAACGCAAATAACCTAGTTATTTTCATAATTTTACACCATGGAAAACCTGGATTTAAGCAAACTGCCTAAGCATATTGCCATTATTATGGATGGCAATGGAAGATGGGCACAAGAACAAGGCCAGGACCGCTTATTTGGTCATTATCAAGGAGTTATAAGTGTTAGAAAAGTAGTAGAAGCGGCCACTGAAATAGGCATTCAATACCTTACCCTCTATGCTTTTAGCACTGAAAATTGGGAAAGACCTGAGCAGGAAGTCACAGGCCTAATGACCTTATTTGTGGATACGATTGCCAAAGAAGTCCCCGATTTACATAAAAACAATATCAAGCTTCGTTTTATTGGCAATTTAGGCTTGCTGCCTGACCACGCAAGAGCGGCCTTGGACAATGCCACTGCCCAAACAGCTCAAAATACGGGCCTAACCCTTATTGTGGCTTTAAGTTATAGTAGCAGGTGGGAGTTAGTGGAAGCTGCTAAAAATATCGCTCGTAAAGTGAAAGCAGGTAGTTTAAGTATGGATCATATTACAGAGACAACTTTGTCTGAAGCCCTTACTACCAGTGAGTTTCCTGATCCCGAATTAATGATTCGTACCAGTGGCGAATTTCGTATAAGTAATTTCTTATTGTATCAATTGGCCTATGCCGAATTGTACTTTACAGAGACCAGATGGCCCGATTTTAGGAAGGATGATTTAATAAAAGCCATCCTTGATTTCCAATCCAGAGAACGCAGATTCGGTAAAACCAGCAACCAGCTGCTACCGAATGATGAAAAATAGTAATATGTTTATTTTCACTTTTAACAAAGACTTTGAATTATTACGAGTAATTTGCGACACTTTTAAAATTATAAATGTTTAGTCCCTTAGCAGATGCATAAATTTCTTCCCTTTTTAATAGGTTCACTATCAGTACTTTTATTGAATTCGACTTCTTATGCTCAGGATACCCCTGTTAAAGATTCGGTGACTCAGATTAATGTTCAACTGATCAATATTTTCAACCAAAAAACGATTACAAAATACAAGATTCGTAATATCAAAGTGGTCGGTAATGAAAATTTCGATGAAAATTTATTGCTTTCACTTTCTACTTTAAATACGGGAGATGAGGTAGCCATTCCAGGCGGTGACAACTTTGCAAAATCTATTCGCAAGTTGATGGATCAAAATTATTTTAGCGATGTAAGTATTTATTTAACAGATCTAGTAGGCAAAGAAATTGATGTAGAAATTAATGTAACGGAGCGACCTCGTTTATCTAGGTTTAATTTTCTGGGTGTAAAAAAATCGGATATCGATGAATTGTCTGGTAAAACCGGCTTAACACCGAATAGAGTAGTAACTGATAATATGAAAATTACGGCTATTGAGGGTATCAAAAAATATTATGCTGAAAAAGGTTTCCAAGATGTCAAAGTCACTATCAAAGAAAAAAAAGATGCCACTAGAAAAAATAATTTATTATTAGATTTTGTGGTAGACAAAGGGCCTAAAGTAAGAATTAACAATATCAATTTTGGAGGTAATAAAATTGAGGAAACCAAGCTTAAAAAAAGCTTGAAGGAAGTGCATGAAAAAATGAGACTTACTTTATTTCCTATTAATGACAAGGCAGTCATTGTTAAAACAAGTCCTTATACTTTTGAACAATATATGTCTGAGAAAGGTTTTTTAACTTTTACCAAGACTAGAAAAATATTAAATCCTTATGTGAGGTTATCCCTTTCTTCTGCTAAGTTTAATATTAAAAAATACGATGAAAGTAAAGACAACTTATTAGACTATTATAACTCATTAGGATTTAGAGATGCGGTAATTGAAAGAGACACCGTTTATCATAATGCAGGGGGTAATTTGAATATTGATTTACAAATGAAAGAAGGACGTAAATATTATTTCGGTAATATTAATTGGAGAGGTAATACTAAGTATACCGATTCTATTTTGTCTGTCATTTTAAATATTAAGAAAGGGGAAATTTACAATAGAGAAATCTTATTTAATAAATTGGGTAAAACACCTACTGCTGAAGGTGGTGATGTAAGTACCTTATACCAAGACGATGGTTATTTATTCTTTAGAGTGGATCCTATTGAAACGGCTGTATACAATGATACCATTGATTTTGAAATTAGAATTGTTGAAGGTCCTCAAGCAACTATCAAAACCATTCGTATAGCGGGAAATGAAAAAACAAAAGATTTTGTTATTCGTCGTGAGATAAGAACGCTACCGGGTGATAAGTTTAGCCGTACTTTATTAATTCGTTCTCAACGTGAAATTGCACAGTTAAACTTTTTTGATCAAGAGAAAATAAAAATTGATCCTATACCTAATCCAGAAGATGGTACGGTGGATATTAATTATGGTGTAGAAGAAAAATCGAGCGATCAATTAGAGTTAAGTGCTGGTTGGGGAGGTTTTATTGGATTGACTGGAACCTTAGGGGTAACTTTTAATAACTTTAGTTCAAAGAATATATTTCAAAAAGCTGCTTGGGATCCACTTCCAATTGGAGATGGACAAAAACTAAGTGTAAGGGTTCAGAGTAATGGCAAGGCCTTTAGATCAACCAACCTTTCATTCACAGAACCATGGTTCGGCGGCATAAAAAGAAATACACTTACTGTTAGTGTGTACAATACTAAATACGGACAAACCTTTAATCAATTGACAGGGATGTATGATCCCAATGCTGCAGATTCAAGATATATCTCTACTTCAGGTGCTACGGTTTCTTTTGGTAGACAATTAGCTTGGCCTGATGATTATTTTTCTTTGAACATGGGATTAAACTATACAAGGTATACTTTAAAAGATTATGCTATTGATCCTTTTAATCTTCCCAATTTTAATAATGGTGTTGTAAACAATGTCAATTTAAGACTTGCTTTGCAAAGAACTTCAGTGGATCAACCTTTGTTTCCAAGAACGGGATCTACTTTTTTAATGAGTGCGCAATTAACACCGCCTTATTCTTTGTTTGATCCTAATTTCGCTTTCAAACAAAATCCATACGAATTATTAGAATACCATAAATGGCGTTTTAATGGTGAGTGGTATGTGCCACTAGGTAAGCCAGCGGGAGAAGACCGTAACAAACAGTTTGTTTTAAAATTTGCTGCTAAATATGGTTTCTTGGGCGCTTATAATAGCGACTTGCCTATTTCGCCATTTGAGCGTTTTCAAGTGGGAGATGCAGGACTAAGTAATCAATTTGCTTTATTAGGATTTGATATCATTGCACAAAGAGGTTATCCTGTGTATGAGAGTTCTAATCCAAAAATAAATCCTGATCAACAATCTTCCAGACAAAAATTTACCATCTTTAATAAGTATGCGGTGGAAGTACGTTATCCTTTAAGTTTAGCGGCAAGTAGTACTATTTATGCTTTAGGATTTTTTGAAGCGGCCAATGGCTGGTATAGTATGAAAGAGTATAATCCATTTAATTTAAGACGTTCGGTAGGTGTGGGAATGCGCTTCTATTTACCTATGTTTGGTCTATTAGGTTTTGACTATGGTATAGGGCTAGATAGATTGTCTGGAACTAGTTCATTGAAAGATGCTGGAAGGTTTACCTTTATGCTGGGTATTGAACCAGAATAATATTTATTGTAATTTTCATTTCAAAAATAATCGAACATGCAACTTAAAAAACAGATTTTGGTCCTTTTTATTGGACTAGCCACTTTTTTTACAAGTCAGGCACAAACAAAATATGCGGTTATTAATACCAAGTATATTTTAGATAAGATTCCTGAATATAAGGATGCAGACAAAAAATTGAAAGTCCTAGGAGATGGCTGGCAACAAGAAATTGATGTCAAGCAAATGGCCTTGGATAAAATGTATAAAAACTATGAGGCTGAGCAATTTATGCTCTCTGAAGATCTTAGAAAAAAGAGAGAAGATGAGCTTTTTATAAAAGAAAAAGAGTTGAGAGATTTGCAAAAAAAGCGTTTTGGCTACGAGGGTGATTTATTTAAAGAAAGGCAAAAACTGGTTAAACCCATTCAGGATAAGGTATATAATGCAGTCCAAAAAATGGCTGCGGCAAGGGCTTATGACTTCATTTTGGATAAAAGTGAAGGAATTACCATTATATTTGCAGACCCAAAACTGGACAAAAGCGACGACGTTTTAAAAGAATTGGGCATCAACAACTAAAACAACATCTTATGAAAAAAGGCTTCTTAGTAGCTGTCATCTTATTTATCGCAGCTTCATTTACAACAAGTGCCACTGCACAAACAAAGATTGGTTACTTTGATGACCAAAGCGTTATTGCTTTGTTCCCTGGTATCCAAGAAAAATTAGATACTGTGCTTAGATCTTATGCACAAGATACTTTACAAGAAGAGTACAACTACACTTTAAAAGATTATCAAATTAAGGATAGCATTTTTAGAAGAGATTCTGCTGAGTTGTCTAAAAAAGCGAAAGCTTATGAAATGGCTACTACCGACTTAAATAAATTAAAGTATAAGTTAATCAACTGGCAACAATACCAACAAAGTATGATGCAACAAAAAGAGGAAGGTCTTTTATTGCCCTACAGACAAAGAGTGGCTGCTGCTTTAAGCGAAGTAGTTGCAGAAAATAAATACACTTTGGTATTAAAGGCAGATGCTTTATCTCCTTATGCGCAACCTTCTATTGCAGACAACTTAACCATTCGTGTTGCTATTAAGTTGAAGTTGGCCTTACCTAAGGATGTAGAAGATGCCTTCAAAGCGGCTACAGGTGGAACTGCTACAAAAGCAGCTGCTCCAGCTAAAAAAGGATAATTCTTTTTTAAAATATTTTTGAATAGAACCTCGTTGTTATGCAACGAGGTTCTTAGTTTTACATAAGAAAGTTTTAACAGCGTATTCAATTAAATAAATATTATGTCAGCACCCATTGGGGTCTTTGATAGCGGTTATGGTGGACTCACCATTTTAAAGGAATTGAAAAAACAATTACCTCAGTACGATTATATTTATTTAGGAGATAACGCACGTGCCCCTTATGGCAGTAGGTCTTTTGAAACCGTATATCAATATACTTTAGAAGCAGTGAACTGGTTTTTTAAACAAGGTTGCTCTTTGGTAATTATTGCTTGCAATACGGCTTCCGCTAAAGCACTTCGCAATATTCAACAATTAGATTTACCTCATATCGATCCTAGCAAAAGAGTCTTAGGTGTGATTCGTCCCACTACAGAAGTTTTGGGGCATTTTTCTACCAACCAACAAATTGGCATCATGGGCACCTTGGGTACAGTGCAAAGTGGTAGCTATCCCATAGAAATAGCTAAATTTTTTCCCGAGCTTCAAGTATTCCAACAAGCCTGTCCGATGTGGGCGCCCTTAATTGAAAATGGTGAACATGATAAACCCGGGGCAGACTATTTTGTACAGCATTACCTAAACGAGCTTTTTAGCCAATCTAAGGGTATCGATGCAATTTTACTAGCCTGTACGCATTATCCGCTATTAGAGGCTAAAATAAAGTCCTTCTTGCCATCTGGGGTGAGTCTAGTGACACAAGGAGATATTGTGGCAAAAAGTCTTGCAAAATACCTTGAAAATCATCCTGAATTAGCCCAAAAATGCAGCCAGCATGGGCATTTAAGCTTTTATACCACCGATAATGCCGATACCTTTGAGAAGCAGGGTAGCTTATTTTTCGGACAAAAAATTGAGGCAAAACATACAGATTTAGCTTAAAAAATGAAAAAATACCCTATTTTTGCCGTCCTTTCACAGGTAGTGGTATGGTGACTGCTATTGAAGTGGAAACAATTTTAAGAAACTAAGCAAGTAAAAGACATCAAATGAAACGTACATTTCAACCACATAAACGTCGTCGTAAATCTGTTCATGGTTTTCGTAAGCGTATGGAATCTGCTAATGGTCGTAAAGTATTAGCAAGCCGTAGAAAGAAAGGACGCAAAAAACTAACTGTATCTAGCGAGAAAGGATTAAAGAAAGATTAATCTAAGGAGTACCCCTTTCTAACTATTACAAATAAATTCAATAATTTTAAAGTCCTTCCCGTTATTCGGGAGGGACTTTTTTTATCACTTTAATTTTCTTCATTGCCTAGCGTTTTTACATATCAGAAAACAGATAAATTAAAAAGTAGAAAACAAACTCAACATTTATTTTCTACTGGCCAGGCAATTAATGTATTTCCCATAAGACTTATCTATACTATTGAACCTATTGAAAGTACTGCAGCTAATCTATCTCTTACTAGCGTATTGCAAGCAGGGGTGGGAGCGCCTAGCAGAACTTTTAGAAAGGCCGTGCAACGCAATAGAGTGAAAAGATTATTAAGAGAAGCCTACCGTTTAGAAAAACCTAATTTCATAAGCCAGGCCGCACTTGATAATAAACGTGTTAATTTATTTTTCTTGTACACCGATGCACTTGTCCTTACACAAGTTGAAATTCAAGGAAAACTAAAAGAGGCACTTTCGATATTAGTTACAAAATTGAATAAATAATTATTCTATAATAATTACACTATAAATAATTACACTACAAAAGAAGTCAAATTGCCTACGCTAAAAAAAATTATAGCCTTCCCTTTTATATTGTTGATACGTATTTATCAATACGTCATTTCGCCATGGATGGGAGCTAGTAAATGTAGGTTCACACCCTCTTGTTCTCATTATACAAGCGAAGCCATTGAAAAATATGGTCCTATTAAAGGTATTTATTTAGGGGTCAAAAGATTAAGTAAGTGCAGACCAGGCGGTGGCCAGGGCTATGACCCAGTTCCATAAAAAAACCTGCAGTTTTTAAGTGCAGGTTTTCAGTATAAAATTGTTTCGAGTATAATTCTTATGATTTTATTTGGCAGCAGCAAGACGATCTGCAATCACTGACCAATTTACTACATTCCAAAAAGCAGCTAAATAATCGGCTCTTCTGTTTTGATATTTTAAATAATAAGCATGTTCCCAAACATCGGCGCCTAAAATAGGATGACCTTTTACTTCAGCTACATCCATTAAAGGGTTGTCTTGATTAGGTGTTGAGCTTACTTCTAATTTTCCGTCTTTAACAATTAACCATGCCCAACCACTTCCAAAACGAGTCATGCCAGCAGCTGCAAATTTTTCTTTGAATGCATCGAAACTTCCAAAAGCAGCATTGATAGCATCTGCTAAAGCGCCCGATGGAGCACCGCCTGCATTAGGTGCTAAGCTTGCCCAAAAGAAACTATGGTTCCAATGACCACCACCATTATTTCTAACAGCGGGGCTAATAGTACCAGCTACTTTTACTAATTCTTCTATCGTTTTTCCTTCGTTCGGAGTACCAGCAACGGCCTTGTTTAAATTATCTACATAGGCTTGATGATGCTTGCCATGGTGTATTTGCATGGTCAAAGTATCGAAATGTGGTTCTAAGGCTTCGTGTGCATAAGGTAATGCAGGTAGTGTAAATGACATATTTTTTATTTATTGTGTTTGTGAATGAAGCTCAAAATTACAATGCTTTGCGCTCATTTTAACGAGCCGCGGGATATTTTTTTCTAAAATGAAAAATTAAGCTAATCAATAAATATCTGTTTCTCGTCTTGCTAAACGATAGATGGTTTATTCTTTAGAGCTTCGTAAAAAATAGCTTTCCTCCGTAATCCTACAAACGGATTACTACGGAAACTATTTATTTACTGCGCTCATACTAATATAAATAATAAATACTGTTTCGAGACGAGCTTTCGAGCCTGCGTAGAGCGAGACGAGAAACAGGTATTTATTATTCAAATCGTAAAAGCAAAAAATGAAAGAATTACGCAATAATAAATATTAATTCGAGACGAGCTTTCGAGCATGCGCAGAGCGAGTCGAGAAATAGATATTTATTATCTTTTGGCTTTAAAGAAAGCTTGCATCAGCGCGGCGCATTCATTTTCTAAGATGCCGCCTACAATTGTGGTGGAAGGATGAAAAGGATTTTTTTCTGTTACCCTGCGGTAGCTATTTTTTTGATCATAGGCACCAAAGACAATATGGCCAATTTTATTCCAGTACAAAGCGCCTGCGCACATTAAACAAGGCTCAATGGTAACATATAGAGTGGCTTCTGGTAAATACTTTTCTTGTAAGTTTTCGCAAGCACTAGTGATGGCTAAAATTTCGGCGTGCGCCGTTACATCTTTTAATAATTGTACTTGATTGTGCGCCTTGGCAATTATTTTACCATGCATTACAATTACAGCACCCACAGGTACTTCATCAACGTCAAAGGCCCTCTGTGCTTGCACGAGGGCCTGACGCATAAAATCTTCATGTATAGTTTGCACTATCTGAATTACAATTTTTGAATTCGAATATTTCTGTAACTCACTTTGTCTCCATGATCTTGTAAGGCAATATGCCCAGATAATACTTTTGCAAAGTCTGGTGATTCTCCTTTAGCAAATTTTGATCTTCTAACAAGCTCTTTCCAGCCATCATCTCCTACATGTGTGCTTACCACATTAACATCATTTAAAATAAGGTCTAATTTGCCTTTCTTAAATATAATATCTACTTTATTCCATTGGTCATATGGTTTCACTGCCCCTTCTTTACCTACAATTAAATCATATAAATTACCTGCTCTATGGCTAATAATTTTAGCATCAGGATGTCCGTCATTGTCTAGTACTTGCATCTCAGGTCCTGTATGCCAAGTATTTTTATATTTAGTAGGCTCGTCTTGCACAAAAAAGATAATACCGCTATTGCCGTTTTTAGCAATTTTCCATTCTAGTTCTAAATGAAAATCATTGAAACTTTCATTCGTCACAATATCCCCCGCCGATTTCCCTGCTTTCTTAGCTGCTGGATCAAATACAATCATACCATCTTCTACCGTCCAGGCTTCGCCCACAGTGGTTTTGCCATAACTATGCCAACCATTAGTGGTTTTTCCGTCGAATAAAGAAATCCATCGTTGTGCATTGGTTTGTGCAGCAACAAAACTGATTAAAAAAACAAGTAATAATTTTTTCATGAGAATTGTTTAGTGGTGTATAATATGAAAATCGTTTATCTTTTAATTTAAGTGATACTTTCTTAAAGTATTTTACTTCTTTACAATATATTATTTCTTTAAAAGAAAGATATATTTAATCATCTGCTCTACATCTTCTTGTTTTAATTGCGGATGTGGTGTCATTGGAATAGCGCCCCAGTTACCACTACCACCTTTAATTACTTTTCCAGCTAACATTTTCACGTTCTCTTCTGTATCATCATATTTTGCTGCTACCTCTTTATAAGAAGGTCCAATATTTTTTTCACTTGTTTTGTGACAAGTTAAACAATCGCTTCCAGCAATCAAGGCTAAACCTTTTTGATAATCTGGATTATCGGATAATGCATTACCTGTTGAAGCGGTTGCTTCTTTTGTTTCTGTAGTTGCTTTTCCAGCCTCTGTAGATCCACCACCGCATGCTATTACAATAATAGCAGTTGATAAAATAAATAAAACCTTCTTCATATTGCTTCGTTTTTAATGTTTAAATGCCTAAAATTTTCTTATTGAATGATTCATCTGAACCGGTACTAGCAAAATCGTCAAATGCCTTTTCGGTTACTTTAATAATATTTTTTTGAATAAAGAGGGCGCCTTCGGCTGCGCCAACTTCTGGATGTTTAATAGCACATTCCCATTCCATCACTGCCCAGCCTTTAAAATTATAAGCAGCTAGTTTGCTAAAAATACTTTTGAAATCTACTTGACCATCGCCTAGTGATCTAAATCTTCCAGCACGGTCCACCCAGTTTTGGTATCCACCATATACACCTTGTTTAGCCGTTGGATTAAATTCTGCATCTTTTACATGGAACATTTTAATACGCTCATGAAAAGCATCGATATAACCAAGGTAGTCCATACACTGTAAAACAAAGTGAGAGGGATCGTATAATAAACAAGCACGCTTATGCTGCTTTACTTTGTCTAAAAACATTTCATAAGTCACACCATCATGTAAGTCTTCACCCGGATGAATTTCATAACAAAGATCAACGCCTGCTTTATCAAATTCATTTAAAATAGGCATCCATCTTTTAGCAAGTTCAGTGAAACCTGTTTCTACTAATCCTGCAGGGCGCTGTGGCCAAGGATATACAGTATGCCATAATAATGAACCACTGAAAGTAGCATGCGCATTTAATCCTAAATTTTGGGAAGCTTTTGCTGCATAGATTAATTGTTGTACTGCCCAAGCTGTTCTTGCTTTTGAATTACCATGTACTTCTTTGGGAGCGAATCCATCAAACTGCGCATCATAGGCTGGGTGCACTGCTACTAATTGTCCTTGTAAATGCGAAGATAATTCTGTGATTTCCATTCCTGCACTTGCCACAATACCTTTTATTTCATCTGCATAAGTTTTACTTTCTGCAGCTTTTTTTAAATCGATGCATCTTGCATCCCAACTAGGAATTTGTACTCCTTTGAAACCTAGGCCAGCCGCCCATTTGCAAATACTCTCCAAAGTATTGAAGGGCGCTTCATCGCCCATAAATTGAGCTAAAAAAATGGCAGGTCCTTTAATTGTTGTCATAATACTATTTTAAATAAAATTTTTAAATAACATAAGGCGTCCACTTTTTATCGGACTGCGAAGAAGCTACTACGTTATCAATAAAGGCCATGCCTCTTAATCCGTCTTCGATGCCAGGGAAGTCTAACATTTCTGCAGTAGGGGTAGTACCATCTATTTTACAACCAAGGGTTAAAGCAAAGTTGCGATAAATATTCGCAAAGGCTTCCAAGTATCCTTCTGGATGACCACCTGGAGTTCGACAACTATGTATTGCAGTAGAAGATAAATGTGCACCGTAGTTGCCACCTGCTCTTAAAACTTGTGCAGGTTGATCTAACCATTTAACATGTAAAGTATTAGGCTCGTGTTGCATCCATTCTATCCCACCTTTCTCACCGTAAATTCTAATTTTTAAATTATTCTCTTCGCCTGCAGCTACTTGGGAAGCCATTAATACACCTTTGGCACCGTTGTCAAATTTTAACATCACTGACCCGTCATCGTCTAGTAATCTGCCTTCTACCATGGTATTTAATTCAGCACAAACATCAGAAATTTTTGCACCTGTAATATATTCTGCTAAATGTGCGGCATGGGTTCCAATATCTCCCATCACAGAACTTTTTCCAGATTTTTTGGGGTCGGTTCTCCAAGCTGCTTGTGCATTGCCTTCTCTTTCAGATAATTTACTTAACCAGCCTTGTGCATATTCTACCCAAACCTTTCTAATCTTTCCTAGCTTACCTTCTTTCACCATAGCCTTTGCATGTTTCACCATTGGGTAACCAGAATAAGTATGTGTTAAACAAAGTGTTAATCCTGTTTCGTCTAATTTTTGTTTTAATTGCTTTGCTTCATCCATTGAAAAAGTAATTGGCTTTTCAATCACCACGTGAAAGCCATGATCCAAGGCCATCATAGCAGGTGCAAAGTGTGCAAAGTTGGGTGTTACAATGGTTACAAAATCGATGCGCTCGTCAGCAGGTAGTGCTGCTTCTTTTTTAATCATCTCATCAAAAGTCAAATAAGTTCTTTCTTTTGGAAGAAATAAAGCTTCTCCTGAAGCCACTGCTATTTCAGGATTAATACTTAAGGCACCACAACTCACTTCAATCAGTCCATCCATATTGGCAGCTAATCTGTGGATGGCTCCTATGAAAGCATCCTTACCTCCACCTACCATGCCCATGCGTAATTTTCTATTCATTGTTGATTGTTTTTAAGCGTAAAAATCGTTTAATTAAGTCATTGCAAAACTTGCACAGTAATCTAGTAGCAATTTCCTTATTATTTTGCAAATAACCCCCTTTTTTAACTAAAAACTTTCTAAAAAATAGGAAATAAAAATTATATTTATCGAACCAATTAACATTTACTTGCTATGTCAACCAATGTCAATAGACGCAATCTTATCAAACAAGTTTTAACAGGGTCTGCAGCAATCGCTACAGGTGCTGTGGTACCCTCTACTATTTTAGCAGCCGTGAAAAATAATACAATAACAGAGCCACTGAAAGGCAACATTCAACATTCCGCCTGCAGGTGGTGTTATGACAGCATTCCAACAACCACACTAGCAAAAAATTTTAAGCAATTAGGTATGGTGGGCATGGACTTAGTAGGCCCTTCTGAATGGAAAATTTTAAAAGAAAATAATTTAATTTCTACCATGTGTAATGGCGCAGAAATTAGTTTAACAGAAGGTTTTAATACTGTACAATACCACGATAAATTAGTAAAAAATTATATAGAACATATTCATTATGTAGCAGATGCAGGTTATACAAACTTGATTTGTTTTTCTGGAAATAGAAAAGGCATGGATGATGAAACAGGATTGAATAACTGTGTTACTGGTTTGAAAAAAATTATGGCTATTGCAGAAAAAAGAGGGGTCATGATTCAAATGGAATTATTAAACTCAAGAGTAGACCACAAGGACTACATGTGTGATCGTTCTTCTTGGGGCGTTGAATTGTGTAAGCGTTTAGGTTCTGCTAATTTTAAATTGCTATTCGATATTTATCATATGCAAATTGATGAAGGAGATATTATTCATTCTATACAAACCAATCATCAATACTATGGCCACTACCATACAGGGGGTGTGCCAGGTAGAAATGAAATTGATGAAAGACAAGAGTTATATTATCCTGCTATTATGCGCGCCATTTTACAAACTGGATTCAAGGGTTATGTAGCACAAGAATTTATTCCTGCAGACAAAGATCCGATGGCTTCATTAGCAGCCGCTATTAAAATTTGCGATGTTTAATCATATAAAATAAGACTTAAAATAATTATAATAAAATAAAACCTAAAATATGGCAGCACAACAATACGATGCAATAGTAGTAGGGTCGGGTATTAGCGGCGGATGGGCGGCTAAAGAACTTACGCAAAAAGGTTTAAAAGTTTTACTCTTAGAGCGTGGCAGAAACATTGAACACATTAAAGATTATGTAAACGCAGATAAAGAAGCTTGGGATTTTCCGCATCGTGGCACACGCACGCAGGAAATGATTAAAGACTATCCAGTTTTAAAAAGAGACTATCCTTTAAACGAAATTAATTTAGATTATTGGTGTTCTGATAAAGACAGTCCTTATGTTGAAACAAAACGTTTCGATTGGTTTAGAGGATACCATGTGGGTGGACGTTCTTTAATGTGGGGTCGTCAATCTTACCGTTGGTCTGATTTAGATTTTGAAGCCAATGCAAAAGATGGTCATGGTGTTGACTGGCCTGTGCGTTATAAAGAAATTGAACCTTGGTATGATTATGTAGAAAAATTTGCAGGCATTAGCGGTAATCGCGATGGCTTAGCCGTTTTACCTGACGGACAATTTTTACCTGCCATGGATTTAACCTGCGTAGAGAAAGATGTGGCTGCAAGATTAAAAGAAGTGTATAAAGGGTCTCGTCATTTAATTATTGGACGTACAGCCATTATTACAGTACCGCATGAAGGCCGACCTGGTTGTCAGTATAGAAATAAATGCTGGTTGGGTTGTCCTTTCGGTGGCTACTTTAGTACACAGTCTTCTACTTTACCAGCAGCTATGGCAACGGGTAATTTAACTTTAAGACCTTGGAGTATTGTAACAGAAATTAAATACGATAAAGATAAAAAACGCGCTACAGGTGTGATGGTGTTAGATGCAGAAACAAATAAAACAATTGAGTACAGTGCAAAAATTATTTTTGTGAATGCTTCTACTTTAAATAGCACTTGGTTATTGATGAATTCTGCTACTGATGTTTGGGAAGGTGGTTTAGGAAGTAGCAGTGATGCCCTGGGTAAAAACCTAATGGATCACCATTTAGGTATTGGTGCAAGCGGTACCGTGGAGGGTTATGAAGACAAATACACTTTTGGTCGTCGTGCCAATGGTTTTTATATTCCACGTTTTAGAAATGTGGGTGATGACAAACGCGATTATCTGCGTGGCTTTGGTTATCAAGGAAGTGGTACGCGTGAAAACTGGAAAAGAGAAGTTGCAGAATTTTCCATTGGGGGTGATTATAAAGACGCCTTAACAGAACCAGGTAGCTGGACCATCGGTATGGGCGGCTTTGGTGAAATGTTGCCAGACCCCACTAACAAAGTAACACTTGACAAAACAGTAAAAGATAAGTGGGGCTTAAATGTTTTGAATATTGATTGCGAATTAAAAGACAATGAGAAAAAAATGCGCAAAGATATTTTAGTAGATGCGCAAGAGATGCTAGAAAAAGCAGGGGTGAAAAATGTTAAATCACGCGAAGGAGACGGCACCCCAGGAAGAGGTATTCACGAAATGGGTACTGCGCGTATGGGAAGAGATCCTAAAACATCTGTTTTAAATGGCAATAACCAAGTTTGGGATGCACCGAATGTATTTGTAACAGATGGGGCATTTATGACAAGTGCTTCTTGCGTGAACCCTTCTTTAACTTATATGGCATTTACAGCACGTGCAGCTGAATTTGCAGTGAATGAATTGAAAAAAGGAAACTTATAATTTATAATATTTTAAAAATAATTTTATGATGAATAGAAGAGAAGCCTTATCAAGAGTAGCCCTTATCATGGGCGGCACTGTTTTGGGTGCAGAAGCTTTTTTATCAGGTTGTACAACTGGTACGACTGGATTAAAATTTTCACAAGACGATATTTCGTTTTTAAATGAAGTGGCTGAAACTATTTTACCTGCAACAGGTACGCCTGGCGCCAAAGAAGCAAAAGTAGGTGAGTTTATGACAGTGATTGTAAATGACTGTTATGAAGCCAAAGACCAAACTGCTTTTATGGAAGGTATCAAAGCATTACAATTTAAAGACTCAAAAGCGAAGATGGGAAAAGCATTCATGGAAGCTAGCCCAGCAGAGCGCACTGCTTTTTTAACTGAATTAGATAAACAAGCGGCTGAATTTCAAAAAACAAAAAAGCCAGACGAGACGAAGCATTACTTTACTATGTTAAAAGAATTAACCCTATGGGGATTCTTCAGTTCTGAAGTGGGCGCTACCAAGGCTTTACGTTATATCGCAGTACCCGGTAAATATGAAGGAACGGTACCTTATAAGAAAGGAGATAAGGCTTGGGCTACTTAGTAAGCAGTAGGTCATCTATTATATTGAACTTTCAAATTGGATCTCAAACGGTGCAGTAGAAAAATTGCATTCGTATTATTAACGACTGAACTTTAAAACGATTTTATGAACAATTCAAGAAGAAACTTCCTGCGTCAAACGGCATTAGTAGGTGCGGCTTTAAGCATGCCCTTTGGTAACAAATTAATGGCAATGGCTGGAAAATCTAATCCATTTGGTATTCAACTATGGACAGTGAAAGAAGCTTTATATAAAGACACGATGGGTGTTTTAAAACATTTATCTAAATCTGGTTACAAGCAATTAGAAGGTTTTGAAGGAGACAAAGGTATTTTTTGGGGAATGAAAAATACGGAGTTGAAAAAAGTATTAGATGATTTAGGAATGAATATGGTTTCTTCTCATTGTGAGGTTACTAAAGACTTTGAACGCAAGGCGGCAGGGGCAGCTGAGATTGGAATGAAATATTTAATATGTCCCTATAAAGGAGCGCAAAAATCACTTGATAATTACAAACAATTCTCTGATGAGTTTAATGCTTGCGGAGAGATTACAAAGAAAAATGGGTTACGCTTCGCTTATCATAACCACGATTATTCTTTTGTACCCATGGATGGCATTGTACCACAAGACTTAATGATGAAATCGACCAACCCTGATACCGTTGATTTTGAAATGGACATGTATTGGACAGTAGCTGCAGGCGTAGATCCTATCGCTTATATGAAAAAATTCCCTAACCGTTTCAAATTAGTGCATGTAAAAGATTTAGCTAAAACAGCAACGGGCATTGAGTCTTGCATTATTGGTAAAGGCAGTATTGATTATAAATCTTTATTACCTCAGGCAGCTGCTCAAGGCATAAAATATTATATCGTAGAACAAGAGGCCTACACAGGTACTACCGAATTAGATTGCGCTAAAGACGACGCTGCTTATTTGAAGACCTTAGAATGGTAGTAGGCGGCTAGTTTAATTGAGTTTCTAATCTAAGCTTTAGTATTTATTTTAGTATTTTTGCGAAGTGGAATTAAGTATTATGAAGGAACAGTTGAAGCAACTTGCAAAACAATTGGAAGGGGATCTTTTTTTCGATAAAATGATCAGGACTTTGTATGCAACGGACGCCTCTAGTTATAGAGAGCTTCCTCTTGCGGTGGCCATTCCTAAAACTAAGGAGGATATTTCTAAGCTTATTCGTTTTGCATCCACGCATCAAACTTCTTTAATTCCTAGAACGGCCGGCACTTCGTTGGCAGGGCAGGTGGTAGGAAACGGTATTATTGTAGATGTCTCTAAACATTTCAATCAAATTATTGAACTCAATAAAGAAGAGGGCTGGGTGCGCGTGCAGCCCGGTGTGATTCGTGATGAATTGAATTTATTTTTACAACCCCATGGTTTATTTTTTGGTCCAGAAACCTCTACTGCGAATAGAGCCATGATAGGCGGAATGGTAGGTAATAATTCTTGTGGATCCAATTCAGTTGTATATAGAAGTACCAGAGAACATTTAATAGAAGTGAAAGCTTTTTTAAGCGATGGATCTGAAGCCATTTTTTCTAATTTATCTACCGATGAATTTCACTCAAAATGTGAATTAAATACATTGGAAGGCAGTATCTATAAATCGGTTCGAAGTATACTTAGCAACTACGATAATCAGTTAGAAATTAAAAAAGAGTTTCCCAAAAAATCGGTGCTAAGAAGAAATACGGGTTATGCCATTGATATTTTGGTAGACGCAGACCCCTTTAATGCAGGAGGTCCTGATTTTAATTTTTGTAATTTAATAGCAGGCTCGGAAGGTACTTTGGCTTTTATGACAGAGATAAAATTAAATGTCGTTCCAGCACCGCCGAAAGAAGTAGGTTTATTATGTGTACATTTTAATAGTATTGATGAATCGCTGCATGCGAATTTAATTGGATTAAAATACAAGCCTAGTGCGAGTGAATTGATTGACCATTATATATTAGAGTGTACTAAAGAAAATACAGAGCAAGCTAAGAATAGATTTTTTGTACAAGGCGACCCTGGCGCTATTTTAGTAATAGAATTTGCAAAAGAAACTAGGGAAGAAATTTTAGAGCTCACTAGTAAAGTGGAGGCCGATATGCGCGCTGCAGGCTTGGGTTATCATTTTCCTGTTTTATATGGTGCTGATGCTAAAAAAATATGGGCTTTAAGAAAAGCAGGCCTAGGCTTATTGAGTAATTTACCTGGTGATGAAAAAGCAGTGCCTGTTATTGAAGACACTGCTGTGGATGTAGAAGACTTACCAAATTATATACGCGACTTTAATGAGATATTAAAAAAGCATGGACTCTATTCAGTGCACTATGCCCATGCGGGTTCAGGAGAAATTCATTTGCGCCCTATTATTAATTTAAAAACTAAAGAAGGGAACCAGCTATTTAGAACTATTGCAGAAGAAGTAGCTACGCTTGTAAAAAAATACGATGGTTCTTTAAGTGGGGAGCATGGAGATGGACGTTTGCGCGGTGAATTTATTAAGCAAATGGTAGGGGAGAAAAATTATGCTTTATTAAAACAAGTAAAAAATACTTGGGACCCTCAAAATATATTTAATCCCAATAAAATTGTAGATACGCCTTCGATGAATACAATGCTGAGGTATGAGCCAGGCCAGTTAACACCGGAGTTTAAAACTATATTTCGTTTTCATAAACAAGATATTTTACAACATGCCGAACAGTGCAATGGTTCGGGAGATTGTAGAAAAACGCATTTGTCAGGAGGCACTATGTGTCCATCTTTTATGGCCACTAGAGATGAAAAAGATACCACGCGCGCCCGTGCCAATATACTGCGCGAGTTTTTAACACATTCCGATAAACAAAATAGATATGACCATAAAGAAATTTATGAAGTAATGAGTCTGTGTTTAAGTTGCAAGGCCTGTAAAAGCGAATGTCCTTCGAATGTGGATATGGCAAAATTAAAAGCAGAATTCTTACAGCATTATTATGATGCCAACGGTGTTCCTTTCAGAGCTAGATTAATTGCCAATTTTACGGCCGCTGCAAAACTAGGGTCCATGGCGCCGCGTTTATACAATGCCTTTGTAGGTAATATTTTCACAGGTAGTTTGGTTAAATTATTATCAGGTTTTGCTTTGAAGCGTTCTATGCCAAGTATATCAACGCAAACTTTAGAAGATTGGTATAAGAAAAATTATCTAGCCCCTCCTAATCCTATAAAAACAGTGTATTTATTTTGCGATGAATTCACGAATTACAATGATGCGCCTATTGGTATTAAAGCCATTCAATTATTAAGCGCCTTGGGCTATGAACTTATTATTCCTACTCACGAAGAAAGTGGTAGAACTTGGTTATCGAAGGGTTTAGTAAGAAAGGCTAAAATTATTGCAAATAAAAATATTAAGCTATTAAGTCATTTGGTAAACGAGGCTAGCCCTCTTATTGGCCTAGAACCCTCTGCCATACTCACTTTCAGAGATGAGTATCCCGACTTAGCCACAGATGAAAATGAAGCAGCATCAAAACATTTAGCCAAACATAGTTTTTTTATTGATGAATTTTTAGCTGCTGAAATGCAAGCAGGTAATATTACCAAAGATAGTTTCACTAATAATGAAAAATCTATTTTACTACATGGACATTGTCAACAAAAAGCAGTGAGTTCATTAGCAGATTCTGTAAAAGTGCTTTCATTTCCTGCTAACTATAAAGTAGAAACCATTGCTTCAGGTTGTTGCGGCATGGCCGGCTCTTTTGGTTATGAAAAAGAACATTATGAAGTTTCTATGAATATTGGAGAGTTGGTCTTGTTTCCTAAAATACGAGCGAATAAAAATAATTGTAGCATTGCAGCACCTGGTACTAGCTGTCGCCATCAAATTAAAGATGGCACGGGCGAAAAAGCATTACACACAGTAGAAATTCTACACGCTGCTTTAGTATAATTTTAGTTAATTGAGTTTACACTAAACCTATTTTTACTATTTAAGACGCTGCTGAATTAGCTTAGTTTATAAGCACCCCTTCTTTTTTAATAGCTTCTAGTGCATTATACAATGTATCTAAATCGGCAACTGAATTAAATCCATTAATGGAATAACGCATATATACATCATTTTCTTGACGCATGATAGGTATTTCAATTTTGTAGTCGATGAATAATTTTCTTTGTAATACTTCCGGCTCTTTTGTATTTATTGGAATACTTATCATTTGGCCAATCCATTCGCTGGTTAAGGGGCTAATTGGTTTTGTGCCTAGTAAACTATAAAAACGTTCAGCATTGGCAAGCACGATAGCATGACATTTTGTAGAAACTTCCTTCCAATTATTTTTCTCCATAAATTCAAGACTCGCTTCCACTGTTAAAAAAGCTGAAAAGTCGCGTGTGCCAATCATTTGATGGTAGTCTAAAAAATTAGAATGAGATGGTTTTAAGGCTTTATAACCCCAACTAACAATAAGCGGATCACATAAAGGCTGAACCGATTTGTGCGCATATAAAAAGCTACAACCCTTAGCTGCCATCATCCATTTATGACAAGCCCCTGTATAAAAATCGGCTTTAATTTCACTTAAGTTAAAAGGAATATGTGCAGGTACATGGGCGCCATCAACGATGGTGATGAGTCCTTTAGATTTTGCTATTTCGCAAATTTCTTTCACAGGGAATATTAAGGCAGTCGCACTGGTTATATGACTTATAAATATGGCCTTGGTGCTAGGTCTTAGTCCTTCAAAAAAATCTTCAATAAATTTTTCTTTGCTTGTAATAGGTAAATTTATTTTTTGTCTTCTATAAGTAGCTTTATTTTTTTTGCAATAAAAATCCCAGGTACGATCACAGGCACCGTATTCTATATCGGTAGCTAAAATTTCATCGCCTTCGTTTAAAGGAAAATTCTTGGCAATTAAATTAATAGCAAATGAGGGGTTGGTTACCATCACTAAATCATCTTTATCGGGGCATCCTATAAACTTAGCTAGTGCAGCTCTTGAATTGGCTAAATAATTTACACCATCAAATACAATGAATTGAACAGGTTCTGCTTCTAAAACTCTTTGCCATTTTTGATAAGCATCAAAAATAGGTTTGGGTGTGGCGCCAAAGGATCCAAAGTTTAAAAAAGTAATGTCTGGATTTAATAAAAACTGCTCTTGTAAATTTTCCATGATATAGTATTATTATCTTATAAAGGTAGCACTTTAACTATCTAAATATATTTATATAAAACCTTGATGGTAAAAAAAATCTCGGTTACCAAAGGCAACCGAGATATATAATGAGTAGTGTAATTCAATATTAAACACCCAAACTCCAACCATCGCGATATGTTCTTTTTACATATTGATTCGCTTCCTCGAAATTGGTGATCTTCATATTTGGACCATCCCATATTAATTGAATGTTTCTACCTGGATAAGTAGCCCTTCCAGCCTTATTAGTGGATTTGATATCATAACTTCTGATGGCTAAATTACCCATTAATACAGACTCTGTTAAAGGACCTGCAATATCAAAATTAGAACTTAAAGCCTTCGCTTCTTTACTACCAAAACCAGCAAGACAAGCTTCTACCCATACTGCGTAGTGTCCGCCTTCTCCACCTTTCACTCTATCTATAGTTTTTGGTACTGAAGTAGTTTTAGTTAAGTTGGTAGGTAATAATTGTGGATTAACTCCATAAGTACCTGCCATCATCTTCCCTTTTGTTCCTTCAAAAATAACGCCGTTACCACCGTCACCCATCATTTCATTAGGGCCTAATTCAGCTGGACGTTCTGGTTGAATACCACCATCCATCCAATGTAATTTTATATTTGGCTTTCCGTTCTGTCCTTGGAAAGTTAAAGTAATATGAGAACTCATTGGACCAGAATCTGGTGCATATAATTTTTGCCAAGGTGCAGTATAACGAGTTCCAACACTACATTCTGCAGCAATAGGATAACCTAAACCACAGACTGCAAATGCAGGAGCCATGATATGACAAGCCATATCACCTAAAGCGCCGGTTCCGTAATCCCACCAGCCTCTCCAGTTAAATGGAAGTAAACCTTCGAAATAATCTTTTTGAGGAGCCGTGCCTAACCATAAATCAAAATCTAATTCAGTAGGAATGGTGCTTGGAGTAGTTAATACAGGACGGTTCACGCCTTGAGGCCAAACCGGTCTATCCGTGTAACAATAAATAGTATGCACATCACCAATTAATCCAGCAGTATGCCAGTCTTGTAACATGCGCACGCCATCTCCAGAAGCACCTTGATTACCCATTTGAGTAACTACTTTATAATCGTTTGCTGCCTTGGTCATAATACGCGCTTCATAAATATCATGTGCCATTGGCTTTTGAACATAGACATGCTTGCCTAATTGCATTGCGGCCATAGCTTGCACACCGTGCATATGATCGGGTGTAGAAACAGAACAAGCATCAATATGCATATGTTCTTTATCTAACATTTCTCTGTAGTCTTTATAGTATTTTGCTTTTGGATATCTTTCACGACTTTTTACAGCTTGTCTATCATCGACATCACATAAAAAAGCAATATCTGCTTTACCACTATTATAGAAAGCAAATAAATCACTTTCTCCTTTTCCGCCGGCACCGATACCAGCTACTTGTAATTTATCACTTGGTGCGGTAAATCCTTTGCCACCTAATACGTGTCTAGGTAGAATGTAAAAGCCTCCTAATGCAAGCGCAGAATTTTTAATAAAATCCCTTCTTGTGTTATCTGATTTTCTCTTGGACATAGCAAATCGTTATTTGGTTTATAATAATTATTAAAATGAGTACGTTAAATTATCAAAAATTTCTGAATTTTCACAATTATTTTGATAAGCGAATAAATGGAGCTTTGCTTTCGGGAATAAGGCTTAAATTGCCTAATAATCATTGCTTATGTCTACTACTATTCATAACCTACGTTCGTATTTTGCCACTGGCGCAACCCAGTCCTATGTCTTTAGAATACAACAGCTTGAACGCTTAAAAAAAGCCGTTTTAGATGCCGAAAAACAATTATATCAAGCACTTTATACCGATTTGAAAAAAACCGACGAAGATGCCTGGGCCACCGAGGTAGGGTTTTTCTTAAGTGAATTAAACTATACCATTAAGCATTTAAAAGACTGGATGGAGCCTAAATCGGTTGCCACCAATTTGGTCAATATGCCCTCCTCAAGTTTTACCATTCAAGAGCCCTTGGGCGTGGTTTGTATTATTGCTCCTTGGAACTATCCATTTCAATTATTGTTTACTCCGTTAATTGGAGCCATCGCAGGAGGAAATTGTGCAGTCTTAAAACCTAGTGAGTTTGCCCCAGCGACGGCGGCGGTGATGCAAAAAATAATTCATTCTTTATTTCCTGATAATTATATGATGTATTTAGAAGGAGATGGCGCAACTGTGCTGCCACCACTACTTTCAGAAAATAGGTTCGACCATATTTTTTACACGGGAAGTACCATGGTGGGAAAAATAATTTACAAATTAGCAGCTGAACAGTTAGTGCCTGTGACTTTAGAGTTAGGTGGTAAAAGCCCTGCAGTAATTTGTGATGATGCCAATTTAAGAGTAGCTGCGCGCCGTTTAGCAAATCCAAAATTTTCTAATTGCGGTCAAATGTGTATTGCGCCTGACTATATATTAGTGCCTAGTCATTTAAAAGATGAACTTATTAAAGAATTAATTATTGCCATTCAAAAATTCTATGGTGCAGATGCAGAAAATTCAGCACATTATGGTAAAATAATTAATGATAAACAATGGTTGCGTCTTAGTTCTTATTTATCGGATGGTGAAATTGTGTATGGAGGAAAATCAAATAGAGAAAAATTATTTATTGAACCAACTATTATGGTAGGTGTTCAACCAGATGCAAAAATTATGCAGGATGAAATTTTTGGACCTATTCTTCCTATCCTTACTTATGCAAATAAAGAAGAGGCCTTGGCCATTATTCAAAAAAATCCAAACCCTTTGGCATTCTATGTATTCACTGAAAATAAAAATGATGAAGCCTATTGGTTAACCAATGTGCCTTCAGGTGGGGCTTGTGTTAATAATGCCACTATGCATATTACCAATCACGAATTACCCTTTGGTGGAAGGGGTTTCAGCGGCACTGGAGGCTATCATGGCAAATTAAGTTTTGACACTTTTACGCATACAAAGTCGGTATTAAAAACACCCACTTGGATAGATCCTAGTTTTAAATATCCGCCTTATAAAGGCAAGGCTTGGTTATTAAAAAGATTAATTGGTTAATTTCAAATAAAATAGATTGAAAAATAAAAAAAATGTTATGATAAAAATTGCCATCGCTTTAGGTGTTTTAGTGACTGCTACACTGCTTATGAAAAAACAAGGTATGTCTTATCGTCAATCTGTTTTGAAAACAATTTACCCGGCCATCATGTGGTCAGGTAAGGGAGCGGGTAAAAAACAAATTCAGTTTAATAAAGAAAATAAAACGCCAATTTTTTCTTTTTATAGTTTAACGACGAAAGATATCAATGGCAAGGATTTTAATTTTTCTTCTTTAATAGGAAAGAAAGTATTAATAGTAAATACCGCTAGCGATTGCGGTTTCACAGGACAGTATGAAGCCCTAGAAAAATTACAAGAAAAATATGCTGAAAGCCTTGTAGTGATTGGCTTTCCTGCCAATGACTTTAAAGGGCAAGAAACCAAGGACAATGAAACTATTGCTGCTTTTTGTAAAAAAAATTATGGAGTAAGTTTTCCCTTAATGGCAAAGTCAATTGTTATAAAAAAGAATGAACAAAACGAAGTATTTAAGTGGTTGTCTAGCACGGCTATTAATGGTTGGAATAATCAAGAGCCTGCTTGGAATTTTTGTAAATATTTAGTGAATGAAGAAGGGACGCTTACTAATTATTTTCCTATGACAGTGGACCCACTAGATACTTCAGTGATTGAAGCCATTGAAAAAAAATAAAGCTCGTTTATTAGGTATTTAAAAATTAGACTAGCTAAATAGGGCAGTGCTCGTGGTAGTTTTCTAAAACAATTTTACCCGATTCAATCACAATGTCTTTGTACTTTTCTTTAATCTCATCTAAGACTTCTTCAATCTCTTTTTGAGTGGTAATGCGCACTAATTTATTTCTATATTCTTTAATATTCGGAAGCCCTCTTAAATAATTGGCATAATGTCTTCTCATTTCGTTGATGCCTGCAATAGGTCCTTTCCACTGCATCGATTTTATTAAGTGTTGTCTTGCTACTTCTACACGCTCTTCAATGGTGGGGTCGGCTCTTCTTTCTCCTGTGGCTAGAAAATGTTTCATCTCTCTAAAAATCCAAGGATAACCAATGGCAGCGCGGCCAATCATAATACCATCTACGCCATATCTATTTTTATATTCTAATGCTTTTTCTGGCGAATTAATATCACCATTTCCAAAAATAGGCATATGAATACGTGGGTCATTTTTTATTTCACCAATTAAAGTCCAATCGGCTTCACCTTTATACATTTGCACTCTGGTGCGACCATGAATGGCTAAAGCCTTGACGCCCACATCTTGTAATCTTAAAGCTACTTCATGAATATTCTTAGAACTTTCATCCCAGCCTAATCTTGTTTTGACTGTTACAGGAAGGTTGGTACTTTTTACCACGGCCTCTGTTAATCTTACCATTAAATCTAAATCTTTTAAAACACCGGCACCTGCTCCCTTGGTCACTACTTTTTTAACGGGGCATCCAAAATTAATATCAATTAAATCGGGATTCACTGTGTCTACAATTTTGGTACAAAGGGCCATGGCTTCCTCATCTCCTCCAAATATTTGAATACCAACAGGACGCTCATAATCAAAGATGTCTAATTTTTGTCTGCTCTTGATGGCATCACGAATTAATCCCTCACTGCTTATAAATTCGGTGTACATTAAATCGGCCCCATTTTCCTTACAGACCGCTCTAAATGGCGGGTCGCTTACATCCTCCATAGGAGCGAGTAATAGAGGAAAATCGGGTAATTGTATAGGACCTATAGAAACCATATGAATTCATTATCTTGCATCTAACTGATACGATTGCAAATGTACCAATTATTTGATATGAGACCTCCAATGAGAATAGCCCTTTTTTTAGGGCTTACTGGTATTGGCATGATTGCAGGGGCACTCATTAGTTTTTCTTTAGTGGCTGCCTTATTGCATATTCCGTTTGCAGATATGCAAAAAGTACTCCTGCAGCCCGAATATGCTTCCATGGCACAGTTGGCCAATGCCTTGGCTTCCATTATTGCCTTTGGATTACCGAGTATTGTATTAGCCCTAATGGCAAAAGAAAATTGGTACAATCATTTAGGTTTTACTGCTGTAAAATCGTACCAACAAATAGGTATTGTTATATTATTAGCGCTCACTGGTTTAGTACTGAGTGGTGCATTAGGAAGTTTGACAGAAAAAATTCCTATACCCACTAATTTTAAAAATTGGGCCGAAGATTTAGAAGCCCAGTATAAAAAAGCGATGTTGTCCATGACCCATATGAATTCATTAATGGATTTAGCCTACGCACTAGTTGCAGTGGCTATCATACCTTCCGTCATTGAAGAAGTTTATTTCAGAGGTACGCTTCAAAAAATATTAATGGATTTAACGGGGAAACCTTATGCCGCCATTATTTTAACGGCTATTTTTTTCAGTGCCATTCACTTTTCTTTTTTTGGTTTTTTGTCTAGAATGGCCTTGGGCATAATACTTGGCTATATTTATTATTATTCAAAAACCATTTGGCTACCCATACTTTTACATTTTTTAAACAATGGAATTGCCGTAGTCGCTTTATATTCGATTAGAAATAATCCAGCGAAGGTAGATCAGTTGATGGATGATAATTTACCTATCTATTGGGGACTGCTGGCCTTGGCAGGGGTTTACTATTTATTAAAAAAATTAAAAAACGTTCATTCAGATGCAGGATTGGAAAAAAGTATTTAGTAGCAGTCAATTAGCTGCCTCTTCAATGGTGATGGGTATTTTAAACGAAAATGAAATACCCGCAAAAACACTCAATAAGCAAGATTCCTCCTATGTTTTTTTAGGAGAAGTAGAAGTATATGTACCTTCGGATATGTTTGAAAAAGCCCAGGCGCTAATTTCTACTATTCAAATTAATTCAGTTGAATCTTAAAATATTCTTTACAAATTTATAATTTTTTCTATGGCTTCTAACGCATCTGTTTTAAAACAAAGAACCCTGTCTGCAATTGTTTTTGTCATTATCATGTTAACAGGTTTGATTTGGAATAACTGGTCTTTTTTTACTTTATTTTTAATCATACAATTAGGTTGCTTGTATGAGTATCAAAAATTATTAGCACTTATTTATCCAAGTTATCAAAACATAAGTGCTGTGCATAAGTGGGGCTTATTAGTAGTAGGTTGTTTAATGATGATGACATTGGGCCCCGTAGATTTAACCATTAGTGGAATAAGTATTAAATTTTTAGGTAGTAGAGTACTTCCCTTTGTGGTTGCCTTAATGATTATTGTCGATATTTTTTCTAAAAAGTTTAGTCTACAAAACCTTGCTATTTCTATTGCGGGCTTGGTATATATACCTATGTGTTTGTCTTTGTTTTTTCAATTAAAAAGTTTTATGACCAATACCTATTTTGGTAGTTGGACTTTTTCTATCCCCTTATTATTAATTGTTTCAATTTGGGTGAATGATACGATGGCTTATTTAGTGGGTTCTGTTATTGGTAAAACGCCTTTGTCTCCTATATCACCTAATAAAACATGGGAGGGTACTATTGCCGGCATTATTTTATCAGTATTAATTGTCTCTAAGGGAATGGCCTTGGTGGTGCCAATTCAAGAGAAATACATTTTCTATATTAGTTTAATTGCCTCTATTGCAGGTAATTTTGGAGATTTACTAGAAAGCAGATTAAAAAGGCTGGCCGGCGTGAAAGACAGTGGTAGCATGATGCCAGGCCATGGTGGTTTCTTAGACAGGTTTGATTCTATCTTATTTGCCACTCCATTTGTATGGTTAATTCTTCAGATTCTGTTTTAGATGTTTTACATTTGCCACTAAATTTACACAATGACTATACATAAAGAAGGGACGGCTACCATTTCATTGATTGCTATATTCGTAGGCGTTTTGAATATGCTAAATTTTTCTTACCTATTTCCTATCTCTGCCATTGGTGCATGGGGGGTATTTATTATAACAGTTGCTTTTTTCTTGTTCATTGTATCTTTTTTTAGAATGCCTGTTCGTGCATTAACCATTAGCGATGATGCTATTGTTTCCCCTGCCGATGGTAAAGTGGTGGTGATTGAAGAAGTCGAGCCCGATGAATTTTATAAAGAAAAAAGAATACAATTAAGTGTATTTATGAGTCCTGCCAATGTGCATGTGAACCGTTTACCGATTGCAGGGAATATTGTATATAATAAATACCATCCTGGTAAATTTTTAGTAGCCTGGCATCCAAAATCTTCTACCGATAATGAAAGATGGTCGGTGGTAGTGGAGAATAGTAAAGGAAGTATTTTATGCAAACAAATTGCAGGCGCTTTAGCCAGAAGAATATGTAACTATACAACAGTGGGACAATCCTTCAAACAATGCGATGAATATGGTTTTATAAAATTTGGTAGCAGGGTAGATTTACTCTTACCAGTGGGTACAAAAATTCATGCAAAAATTGGCGATGTAGTAAAAGGCGGTGTTACTGTTCTTGCTAGTTGGTAATGCGGGCTACTAGTTTTTATAAATAAAAGCTTTGTTATTCTAAGTCTTTAGAATATATTTTCCAATTCCTTTAAATGTGTAATGGTATGTGTGGCAGGTACAGTAGGTTGTATTTGTAAGTGATTTACAAAAATAGAATCCATACCTGCATTAATGGCCCCTTGAATATCAGCATCCTCATTATCTCCAATCATAATACTAGTCTCTACATTTGCATTCGAAACTTTTAAAGCGTACTCAAAAATTTCTTTATTGGGCTTTAAGCTATTGCTAGCTTCTGAAGTAATGACTTCGGTAAAATAGTCCGCTAAATTTGAGTTCTTAATTTTTTTAAACTGCACCGATTCAAATCCGTTGGTAATTAAATGCATTGAATAGTCCTTGCTTTTTAAATACTCTAAAATTTCAATAGTGTAAGGAAATAAATTCTTTTTATCAGGAAGAATAGTTAAGTAGTCAACGGACATTTCTTTAGACAGGGCTTCGTCGGCAATTTTATAATCTAGTAAACTTAAGTAAATACGCTTCCACCTTAATTCTTCTTGTTTAATAAAACCCTTGGAATACCTGTCCCATAACTTGTGATTGTGCACACTGTATATACTGTAAAATTCATCAAAATTGTTGATGCCCTTTGCCTCTAATTCATATTTAAGATGTAGATCCCATAAGGTTTCTTTGGAATTTAATTCAAAGTCCCAAATAGTATGGTCGAGATCAAAAAACAGGTCTTTATAGGGCATCGATATTGAATTGTATTGAACGAATTTACAATTTTGCGCCTTATCTTTATTCTTTATTTAGATTATCTATAAATTAATTATATGCTGGTTCTTATTACAGGTGCTTCACAAGGAATTGGATATGCAGTGGCAGAAGCCTTTGCAGTTGCAGGCCATACATTATGTATTTGCAGCAAAACGGCTTCTCGTTTAAAAGAGGCCACTGAAAGTTTGCAGAAAAAATATCCTAATGCAATTATACATAGCAAGCAGGCCGATTTATCTAAGCAAGCCGACTGCAATGCCTTTGGAAATTGGTGTTTGAGTTTGGGCACCCCTCATATTTTAATTAATAACGCAGGTTTTTTCTTACCAGGTAATTTAATGGAGGAAGAACAGGATGTTTTGGAATCACAAATAGCAGCGAATTTGTATTCTGCTTATCATACTTCACGTGCCATTGTTCCTGCCATGATAAAAGCAGGGGCTGGACATATTTTTAATATTTGTTCTATTGCTTCTTTACATGCTTATCCGCAAGGAGGCTCTTATAGTATTAGTAAGTATGCTTTAGAGGGGTTTTCAAAAAACTTAAGAGAAGAATTAAAAGATAAAGGCATTAAAGTAACAGGTGTTTATCCTGGGGCTACTTATACCAATAGCTGGGCGGGCAGTGGGGTAGCGCCTTCTCGTATTATGGAAGCCGAGGATATTGCGAAGATGATTTTTGCAGCGACTCAATTAAGCCCACAAGCAGTGGTGGAAGATATTGTAATGAGACCGCTTTTAGGAGATTTATAGTTTAACTATAAAATCTTATCTATTTTTCTATCTATATTATTAGCACTACAACCTTTCTGCGTCGTCATCTATGGTAGGTGGCTTGGTTGAAAAACTTTCTCTAGCTTTTTTAGTAGCAGCTAGTCTTTCTATTACTACTTGTGCAATTAATTTTCCCGCATTTTCATTCGGGTTGGCTTGTAATATATTTTTTAGCTTCGCTTCTGAAACATCAATTCGATAAAGCAGTTGTACTAATTTAGAAAAGTCTTCTTTAATCAATTCATTAATCATCGTTTCTAAATCTGGGGTACTTAATTTCTCTAGTGCCAATAAATTTATTTCCATGCGCTTTAATTAAATTTTTCTATGACGCCTAGACTAAATAAAGCGAAGTCGTATTTAACAGGGTCCTTTGCATCCAAAGTTCGACAATAATGGGTTAATTCAATAGCAGTTTGCCAATCTGTTTGGGGTCTTTTTACAATACCTAAAGCTCTTGAAACCCTTGCTACATGTACATCAATAGGCATAATAAGTGCTGCTGGGCTTATGCTTTTCCATACACCAAAATCTACCCCTTGTTTATCAGTTCGCACCATCCAGCGTAAAAACATATTTAATCTTTTACAAGTTGATCCCGTCATAGGGCTAGCAATATGTTTTTTAGTTCTTGCAGGTGCTTCTTCTAAAGAGAAAAAATAATCTTGAAAATGTATGAGTGCTTTTTCTACAGCGAAGAGCTCATTTTTTAAATCAATGCTTCCAGTTTTAAAAAAGGCTGTTTCTAAACTTTCATTTTTACAATAATGCTTTTTAAAAAATTCAATGCAATAGAGTAAGTCGGTATCGTTAAATGTTCGGTGCGCGAATCCCAATAATTTCTTTAAATCTTTATCTTGATGCCCGATACAAAAAGCATAGGGTGCATTGTCCATTCTTTCCAGTAGTTCTTTACTTTTATTAATAATGGTGGTTCTATTGCCCCAGGCAAAAATGGCTGCGAAAAAACCAGCAATTTCAATGTCTTGCTGCTTTGTAAATAAATGAGGAATACAAATAGGGTCCTTCCCAATAAATTCAATATGGTTGTACTGCTTTACTTTTTGGTCTAATAGTTTATGAATCTCATCCTTCATTACCCAATGGCTTGTGCTAAATCTGCTATTAAGTCGTCTGCATCTTCAATGCCCACACTTAAGCGTATAAGCCCGTCAGATAAACCATTGGCTATTCTTTGTTCACGCGGTATAGAGGCATGTGTCATACTTGCTGGATGATTAATTAAAGACTCCACACCGCCCAAGCTCTCCGCTAAAGAAAAGACCTTGGTGCTAGAGAGTACTTTAGTGGCAGCTGCAACACTATCGTCTTTTAATACAAAGCTCATCATACCTCCGAATCCACGCATTTGTTTTTTAGCAATAGCATGATTAGGATGATCCTCGAAGCCACACCAGTATACTTTTCCTACTTTAGGATGTTGTCTTAAATAGGCAGCTACTTGAATACCATTTTCACAATGTCTTTGCATACGCACATGTAAAGTTTTAATGCCTCTCAATACTAAAAAGCAATCTTGAGGGCCTGGAACTGCACCTGTACTTTTTTGAATAAAATATAATTGATCTCTTAAGGCTTGATCATTCATCACTAAACAACCTTGAATGACATCACTATGCCCTCCTAAATATTTAGTAGCAGAATGCATTACAATAGTGGCGCCAAAGTCTAATGGGTTTTGTAAATAGGGAGAGGCAAAAGTATTGTCTACACAAACCATGCAATTATGTTTTTTACCTATCGCTGATACTGCTTCAATATCTGTAATATTCATCAGTGGATTAGTAGGTGTTTCTAACCAAATTAATTTAGTAGCAGGGGTCATGGCCTTTTCTACATTCGTAGCATCGGAGGTGTCGACATAAATAAATTTGATACCCATTTTCTCATGCACTTTTGAAAATAACCTGAAAGAGCCTCCATACATATCATGGGCTGCCACCACTTCATCGCCTGGCACTAGTAAGCGCATGACTGCATCTGTTGCAGCCACACCACTGGCAAAGGCCAATCCAAATTTTCCATTTTCTATCACTGCAAAAGCTTCTTCCAAAGCAAATCTTGTAGGGTTCTGACTTCTTGCATACTCATAGCCCTGATGCACGCCAGGAGCGGATTGCACATAGGTAGAGGTTTGATAAATAGGTGTCATGATGGCACCTGTACTTGGATCGGGATGCGCACCTGCGTGAATATATTTTGTAGCTAGTTTCATTTGTAATTTTTAAGAAGTTTTTTTAAAAGTATTTTATTATTTTATAATTTTCAATTTCATTTAATTCTATTCTATATATTTCAATAGTATTATTTATTAGGAAACCTTATTTCCATTTTTAAACATTCTATAAGAATAGATTGTAGGTACTAATACCATTACAACCATAGCTATAAAAAATATAACAAAAGAAGCGACTGAACTAAAGGCCAAACCTGCAAAAAATTGAATTATACCTCCGTATAACCATACCTTACCTGCTATTTTATGCGTGGCATTCCAATTATCTACATTGTCTAAAGTCCAGGGTAGTTTAAAGCCTGCAAAATAGTTTTGTTTTAATTTGGCGATATATAAACCCATACCAGCAAAAGCCAATCCCATCAGGGGGAACAATAATTTTTCTATAGAAATACCTTGGTGAGTGGTAGCGTATAAAATAACCATGCTTAATGCAGTTAAAAATAAAACGGTGAAAAATCCAAACTTTTGAAATAAGCCATCTTCCATTTGCTCACTTCTTTTGGGATCAATTTTTTTTATATAGGTCAAAAATAAATACGTAAATAAACTAGCCATCCCCATGATACTAGGCCCTAAATAAATACTATCCTTACCGCCAAAACCATCCGCCTCGCCCTTAATATTAAAATGGGTAGGGATAATTTCAGGTAAACTAGGGTATAAATAGGCGGCATATATAAATGGGATCCCTATTAAAAGGAGTACATAAAAGAGTACCATTTTTTTATTATTCATAAAGCCCAGTTTAGGCTTAAAGTTACTATTTATTCGCTTTTAATCAATAATACGCTATGTCCACAAAAAAATTTACTTTTGCTTCAAATCGAAAAAAATGAGCAAAGGTCCAATTTCAAAGTTTGTAGAACACCATTATAGACATTTTAATGCTGCTGCCTTGGTAGACGCTGCTAAAGGCTATGAAACCCACCTTTTAGAAGGGGGTAAAATGCTGGTAAGTTTAGCAGGTGCCATGAGTACCGCTGAATTAGGTATTAGCTTGGCTGAAATGATCCGTCAAGATAAAATTGCTATTATTAGTTGTACCGGAGCCAACCTTGAAGAAGATGTAATGAACTTGGTTGCACATAGTCATTATAAGCGTGTTCCTAATTACCGCGACTTAACACCACAGGACGAGTGGGATTTATTAGAGAACCATTATAATCGTGTAACAGATACTTGTATTCCAGAAGAGGAAGCCTTTAGAAGATTACAAAAACATATTGTTAAGTTCTGGAAAGAAGCAGAAGCAAAAGGGGAGCGTTATTTCCCACATGAATTTATGTATCAAGTTATTTTAAGTGGTGAGTTAGAACAATATTATGAGATTGATCCTAAAGATAGTTGGGTAGTTGCTGCGGCTAAAAAGAACATTCCTATTGTCGTTCCAGGTTGGGAGGACAGCACCACTGGAAATATATTTGCTAGCTATGTGATCAAAAATGAACTAAAAGCAAGTACAGTTAAAAACGGTATTGAATATATGGTACAACTAACAGAATGGTACCGTGCCAATAGTGGTGGAAAGGGTGTTGGATTTTTCCAAGTGGGTGGGGGTATCGCCGGTGATTTCCCTATTTGCGTAGTACCCATGATGTACCAAGACTTAGAATGGCATGATGTGCCTTTCTGGAGTTACTTCTGTCAAATTAGCGATAGCACCACTTCTTACGGATCATACTCTGGTGCGGTTCCAAATGAAAAAATTACCTGGGGTAAATTAGATATTCATACACCTAAGTTTATTGTAGAAAGCGATGCTACCATTGTAGTGCCGTTGATTTTTGCCTACATTTTAGGGCAGTAGTAATGATTTTTCCAATAAAAAAGCCCTTAGATTTCTAAGGGCTTTTTTATTTTATTTAAATATTCATTCGAAATATAATTTTTCGTTCTCTATCGCATAGCTCAAAGTTCACTCAAAATTATATTTCCTCATTTCTATTTAAATAAATCAACTAGTATTATAAAAAAAATCAGCGCCCTCGTTTATGGGGGGCGCTGAAAAAGTCATTAGAGAAAAAATTAAAATGGGTCTTAGATTTTCATTAGACCCATTTTAATTAGTATTTTGAATGATTATTTAATCTAACGACCGGGCATATTCAAAGGCAAATCTCTTTTTAACATTTCTTCTTTCATCGCCATTTCCCAAGCTGTTTCAAAAATAATTCGAACTCTTTTTTCCATTAAGTCGAAATTAATTTTTTCCACTGTGTCTGTTGGTTTATGGTAGTCTGCGTGTGTTCCGTTGAAATAGAAAATAACGGGAACACCTTTTGCGGCAAAATTATAATGGTCGCTTCTGTAATAAAAACGATTAGGATCTTTAGGATCGTTGAATCTTCTATCCAATTCCATATTGTAGTTTTTATTCACCTTATCTGTGATAGGTTGCAAATCGCTGCTTAATTTATCTTCTCCGATTACATAAACATAGTTCATAGAATCACCCTTATAAGTAGGATCAATTCTACCCACCATATCAATATTTAAATCAACAGATGTTTTTTCTAAAGGATACACTGGGTGCTCACTATAATATTGAGACCCTAATAAACCTTTCTCTTCACCAGATACATTCATAAATACAATATTACGCTTAGGGCTAAAACCTTTTTTACTTGCTTCAGCAAATGCTTGTGCAATAGCTACTACGCTTGCTGTACCAGAACCATCATCATCTGCACCGTAATAAATGACTCCGTTCTTGATGCCTTCATGATCGTAGTGGCTGGTTATAAACATGTATTCGTCTGTCTTTTCTTTACTAGGTAATACAGCCAATATATCGGCACTAAGTACTTCGCCATTACCGCGTTCAGCAGTCCAATCGATAGTAGTGGTATAGACACCTTTAGGTACATCGGCTAATTCTTGGTCTGAAAAATCTTTGCTACCTCCTAATAAACGACTACCTAAACTTTTAGAAACAGTCATGCTTACAAATTTGCTAGCAGTACTTGGTTTTAAACTTAATCTACCTGTTAAATTACTTGGATAGCTTGGATTATTGTTTGCAATGATAATGATTCCTAAGGCGCCTAATTTTTGAGCAGCCATTATTTTATACATGCTTCTTTCCTTGCTTTCTGTAGCGACCAATAATTTTCCTTTTACATCGGCTGTTGATTTATCATTGAAATCATTGCCTACAAAAATAATAGCATTGGTATTCAAAGCTTTTTGAGGTACAGAAGAAGCGTTCACCCAATAGTCTTTATCTAAAGTATAGGGTTCACCATTTACTTTTAAAGTAGAGCTAAGCACTTTGTCTTGGTATAAAGTGAAGGGCAATGAATAAGAGCCATTATTTCCTGGCTTTAATTTGAATTTTTTGTACTGGCTTGTTAAATAAGCAGCTGCCTTTCTTTCACCTTCCGTGCCTGTTTCTCTTCCTTGCATTTCTGCACTAGCAATAATACTTAAGTGCTCTTTTAATCCTGCTGCAGTAATTGCTTTTGCTGCAGTGTTGGCATCAATGCCTTGTGCTACAGCCAAAACTGTGACAAAGCTTAAAAATAGAACGAGTAGTTTACGCATTTTTTAATTTTTAAATTATTAACATGAAATTTTTTGAACTCTATTTTGATGTCTTCCCCCTTCGAAGGCAGTACTCATAAATTTTTCTATCATTTCTTTAGCAAGCTCAATACTTACATAACGTGCAGGAATACAAATCATATTCGCATCATTGTGTAAACGGGTTAATTCGGCAACATCGGTTTGCCAACATAAACCCGCTCTAATACCTGCATGCTTATTGGCTGTCATGGCTACACCATTGGCGCTACCACAAAATAGAATACCAAAAGCAGCTTCTCCTGTTTCAACACTAGTAGCTGTGGGATGAGCGAAGTCGGGGTAGTCGACAGAATCGGTAGTATAAGTACCAAAGTCCTTGGTGGTATATCCTTTTTCTTGCAACCAAGCATTGATGGTATTTTTAAAATCGACACCAGCGTGGTCGGCGCCTAATGCAATAGGTTTGGTAGCATCAAATACGAAATTCATATTTTTAATTTTATGGATAAAAATTTATTATAAATATTTTAGTCTTATCTATTTTTTAAACAGCCTTTATCTTAATCCCACTCCTCGTCTTCTGCTTTTTTAACAGACTTATGTGCCCATCTTGAAACGAAGATGCTGAATTCAAACAAAGTATATAAAGGAATAAAAACAATTAATTGACTATACCAGTCTGGGCTTGGTGTAATAAAGGCAGCCACCAATAAAATAATAACCGCTGCATATTTACGCGTAGTACTTAAAAACTTAGGCGTGATTAAACCAATTTTGGTTAATAAAAATACGATGACAGGTAATTCAAAGGCAATACCACAACCTAATATTAAGTTGGTTAAATTATCTAAGTAATCGGCAAAGGTTGGAATAGTGGTGATGGCTCCTTTTGAACCCAACTGAAAGCCTGCTAAAAAATTAAAAGTAAAGGGACCTAGTACAAAGAATCCAAAAGCGGAACCCATGAAGAAAAATAAAGAAACCCAAAAAATCATGAATCTTGTATTCTTAACTTCTTTTTCTTTTAATGCAGGTTTTATGAATGACCATATTTGATAAAATATAAAAGGGAAGGCTATAATTAAACCACCCACAAAGGCCATACTAATACTGCTTAAAAATTGGCCACCGAAAGTGGTGCTTTGTAAAGATACTTTCACAGGAGGCATACAAAGTGCATCTCCTAAATGTAACCAATGACTTAAATCACAGAATACTTTATAAGTAATGAAATCTGAATTCAGTGGACCCGTGATTACATTGTCCATAACCCAATCACGATAAAGGAATATGACAAGAGAAGTAATTAATACAGCGCTTAATGAACGCACAATCGTACCCCTTAATACTTCCAAATGATCGATGAAAGACATCTCTGATTCATCTGTTTTTTTAAATCGGTCAAATAGTGCCATAATACATTTTCAATGAGGGCTAAAGTTAAGGGTTCTGGTGGAAAAAGGGGGTCCAAAAATCAAAAAAAGGACTAGCGGATTTTAATTTTTGCCTTTTCAATTCGGGTATCACTTACGGCCAATATTTCAGCGTCAAAATGAGGCAAATGGATAATTGCGCGCATTTTAGGAATGGACTCGTGGTATTGAATTAAATAGCCACTGAGGGTTTCAGAGCTGTCTGCAGAAAAATCTATTCCATATTTTTCATATAAGTAGTCAAGCTCTAGGCGCCCACTAAATATATACTCCGTATCTGAAAGCTTTTTTTCAATCAAATCCTGCTCATCATATTCATCCTCAATTTCTCCAAAAATTTCTTCAAGTACATCTTCCATGGTAACAATACCAGCAGTGCCTCCAAATTCATCTACCACCCAAGCAATGCTTTTTCTTTTTTTAGAAAACAAACTGATAAGGTCTGCTGCATTCATACTCTCTGTAACAAGTGGAATAGAGTGCAAAATGGAAGCAATATGAGTAGGCTTTTTAAATAAATCTAATTGATGCACATAACCCACAATTACATCGAGGGTTTCATCATAAACAATGAGCTTACTTAATTTAGTTTCAATAAAGACCTCACTTAGGCTTTGAATAGAAGTACTAAGATCCACACCCACAATTTCTGTTCTAGGCACTAAGCACTCTCTAATTTTTATATCGGGTAAGCTTAATGCATTTTCAAATAAATCGGTATTTAAATCTTGTTGTTCTTTTGATTGCTTTGTTTGTTGTACAAAATGTGCTAGATCCACTTTAGTGAAGCCTTCCTTTTTATGAATGATGCGCATTTGAAATAAATATTTCAATACAAACTGCGCTAGGTTCACCAGTAATATAGTGATGGGCCTAAACAATAAATGAAAAAATTGTGCCAAAGGGGCGAACAGCGTAATCATGCTCGCCGCCCTGGCTTTAAATATAGCCTTGGGTACAAGCTCACCTATAAGTAATATCACTAAAGTAGATAAAATAGTATTGCCTAGTAAAATGGAGTAGGGGCCTAGTTCCCATCTCTCCCAAATATATTTATCTAATAAGCCTTCGAATTGAATGCCAAAGACCACCAAGGAAATATTTAAACCAATTAAACAAGTACCAATAAATTGGGTAGGTGTTTCTAAGAAATTCGCAATAATTTTTCCTGACCTATGGCCCTGCTTTTTTTTAAGCTCTAGGCTTAACCTGTTGGCACTCACAAAGCCAATTTCGTAGCCTGAGAAAAAGCCAATCAAAATAATAGAAGCAACTATTGCGAAAAGCATATAAATGGTTTATTCAATTTCAAAATTAGTCATTACCACTCAGGTAATTTTGGTTTTGTTTCAACAATATTTTCAATTTGTTCCATCATCTCTGCCGTTAATAAGGCGGCCGTATCAATGGCTGTTAAATTATCTACTAATTGTGCTTTGTTCGTAGCGCCTAAAATAGCAGTACTTACATTTGGGTTTTTGATACACCAAGCAATGCTTAAAGAAGCGGTACTTACTTTTAAGGCCTTTGCCATGGCCCCTAGTAATTGTACTTTTTTAATCCTGTCTTGCATTAACCAACGGTCTCTTAACCATTCAAAACCTTCTAATTGAAAACGAGAACCCTCTGGTATACCATCGTTGTATTTTCCTGTTAAAAGGCCTGCTGCTAAAGGGCTCCAGATGGTTGTACCCATTCCTACGTTCTTAAAAATTTCAAGGTATTCATTCTCCATTTTTGCACGCTCAAATAAATTGTATTGAGGTTGTTCAACAGAGGGTCCTATTAAATGTTGTGCAGCTGCTACTCTGTGGGCTTCCATAATTTCAACGCCGCTCCACTCGCTAGTACCCCAGTATAAAATTTTTCCTTGTTGAATAAGTGTGTTCATTGTTTGCACCACTTCTTCAATAGGGGTGGTTTTGTCAGGTCTATGACAATAGTAAAGGTCTAGATAATCGGTTTCTAATCTTTTTAAAGCTTCATGACAGGCCTCGGTTAAATGCTTTCTGCTAAGTCCTGTTTGATTGGGTTTATTTGCTTTGCCTCTCCATCCAAAATAAGCCTTAGAAGATAAAACAATTGAAGTTCTATCCCATTTTTTATTGCTTAACACGCGCCCCATCATTTTCTCACTTTCTCCTGCTGCATACACTTCTGCATTGTCAAAAAAATTAACGCCTGCATCATAGGCAATGCCCATTAGTTCATCGGCAATACTGTCGTTAATTTGTTTGTGAAAAGTAACCCAGCTTCCAAAACTAAGTGTACTTAGTTGTAAGCCAGTCTTTCCCATTTTTCTGTATTCCATACAATGAATTTATTTAGGATTGTTGCCAGTACTATCGGATAGTATGGCAAAACTATTTGATTGCGGTTTAAAAATATGAATATCACTTAAATCTTGATTGGCTTCAAAACCCTTACCATAAATTTTAGCAATGGGGTTATGTTGTTTTACAATCACTTCTTTATCAGTGGTGAACTTATTGGTCACTTGATCCCAAATCATTTCCTTGCACCATAAAGTATCGCCTAGCACATTGTATACAATTACATTGTCTTTTAAAAATACTTTATTCTCTTCCTCTTTATAATTGGCATAATCGGCGCTAAGCTTACTTTCAATATGAAGGCTGTCTTTATAAAAATCTACTTTAATAGTGTTTGGAAATTCTACCATCCTACCACTATCCAATAAATACTTTTTCATTAATGGGGCCGTTAATTTGGCTGTCATTTTTCCATCGGTACTAATAAAAATAGAAACGTCTTTGCCCACATCAATACCTCCAATACGTGCACTTAATGCCTGTACTTCATTGACATTATTTTCGCAGGCCAGCATAAAAAAGCAGCTACTTAGTAAAGCAACTGCTAGTTTAGTATTTTTATATAATAAGTTATTAATCATATTTGCGTTTATTAAACCAAACATCACTCAAGCTATAACCTAATGAAAATTGTACAAAGCTTTCTTTGTAATCGTTAACACCAGAACCTCTTTGGCCTACTTGCAATGCTAAATTTAGTAAAGTATATTGTAAATCGTATGAACGATATTTTCTAATAGGTAGCCCCAATCCCATAGTCAAGGCAGAGATTTTCAAGCCCTTATTGTCTATGTTTATATAATCTTTTCCGGTGTAATAGCCTGCTCTATAAGTAACTGTAGACCAATAACTTTCATAGTTAAAAGCATTAGGACAAAACTGTGCCCCTAAACGAAGCATCCAAGAATTAGAGAGTACATCTTTTTGTCCATAGAAGCTATACTTGTCCTGCCAAGCGGCGCTATTGTATTCTACACCCAATACCCATTGATCGTAACTTCCTCTTGTATCAAATTCTTTTTTATGCAAGGCTAAGCCTAAGGTATACATGGCAGGTATTTTCACATTGCCTCTGATATTTTTAAGAGAAATAGCAGTATCTAAAGGAGTAGAAGCGGAAGCTGTAAAATTACCAGTAGAGCGTACCATATCTTGTTTGCCTTTCATGGTCTGGTCCAAGGTACCTGTAGCACCATAACTTAATGAGTATTCTGTTTTTTGAACACCTTTTCCTTTTTGAATTTTATAAATAGGAAATTCTCCTAACAGACCCCATTGAAAAAAAGCGCCACTAAATACAGTATTGGTATTAGAAGTAGATTGGAAAAAATAATTAGAATCGGTACTGTTTTTAAATGATTTTATATTTTCAATTTTCCTGCGTCCTAAATTAAAGCCTGTATTGGCTCCAATACTAAAGTATTTCCAAGACTTACCAACACCAACAAAGACCTGGTTTAATCCACCTTGTCCAATATAATTATTGAAAATGGTATCGCCAGAAGAAATCTTTTTTGTTTCGTTAACTGCGTAATTAATTTGAGTGACAGGCCTTAGGCCAAAGGCCATTCCTGTTTTTTTATTTTTGTCCATGGGTAAACCCACTAAGATATAATTAGGAATTAAATAAGTAGATTTTTCTTTGCCAGTGGGGCTTGATAACTTACTTAAATTATTATTATTAAAGTTCAACCCTAAGTCAAAAGTGGTCATATAAATAGTACCATAGGAAGCAGGGTTATTGAAATTAACGCTTTGTCCAAAGCTGCCATTCATAGAAGCAGTGTAAGCCGCAGAAAAACCGCCCATTGCCTGACTAGTTACATTTTGATTATTCACTATTTCAGTGCCTAATCCATACCTAGAAAAAGGGGAGTTAATTTGAGCCTTAGTTGGGGTGATAAAACAAACTAAACCTAGAAAGGGGGTTAACCTAATTATTTTTTTCGCAAATAGCATACAGTCCTTTATATATTAAATTTTGGTCGGCAAATATCCTCTTTTTTAAATGAGGCACAAAATAAGAAATGTCTCCACCGGTTAATAGCACGTTAAATTTGCCATATTTCTGTTCATATGCTGTAATAATGCCATCTATTTCAGCTGCCATGCCTAAAATGACGCCGCTAAGGATATTGGTTTTAGTATCATAACCGACCAAGGGAAACTCGTTGGAGGGGCTAATAAGGGGCAAAAGGGCAGTTTGTTCATGCATTGCTTTAAAGCGCATTTGCATACCTGGGGAAATACTTCCCCCTAAAAAAGCATGGGTATTATTGATAAAATTATAAGTGATACAAGTGCCCAAGGATATAACTAAATTATGCTCATTAGGGAATTGATCCACGGCAGCAGCTATTAAGGCTAAGCGGTCCGCGCCAATGGTTTCTGGCTTGCCGACGGGAGTGGTAAAGTTAATTTGAGTACTAGGTCCCAATAAATGAAATTGAGTACTTTTTGAAAGCAGGGTTTCTAGCGCTTTATCGTGATGAATAACGGAAGATAAAATGGTTTTTTCCGGAGCAAATTCAGCAACTAATTTTTCAATTTCTTGAATAGAGCCGGTTTCTAAAACACGCAATTCAATCAAGGAGGCATTGGTAAAAATGGCTGCTTTTAAACGTGTGTTGCCAAAATCAAAACAAATGGTGGTAGACATAAAATTGCTTATACTTCAAAAATAATCTCTTTGCCTCAAAGTTTAGATAAAACAATAGGCAAGTTGCAAAAGTTTTCGGTTATTTGAAGTACAAATTAAGCGGGTATGAAAATAGCGGGGTTTACAATTATTAAAAATGCAGTTACCAATGACTTTCCCATTGTGGAAGCCATCCGTTCTATATTACCCGTGGTGGATGAAATGATTGTTTTAATTGGAGATTCTAGCGATGCAACAGTTGCTTTAATGGAAGCTATTGGAGATCCTAAAATTAAAATACACCACTCTGTTTGGAATAAAAACTTAAGAAAAGGAGGTGCTGTTTTAGCAGACGAAACCAATAAGGCCTTTCATTTAATTGGCGATGAATATACTTGGGCATTTTATATTCAGGGGGATGAGGTAGTGCATGAAAAGTATCATCCTTCGATAAGAACAGCTTGTGAAAAATATGCTTCTGATACAGAAGTGCAAGGCCTTTTATTTAAGTACAAACATTTTTATGGTACTTATGATTATGTGGGCGATAGTAGAAAATGGTATGCACATGAAATTAGAATTATTAGAAATAATAAAGCCATTTCCGCTTATCGAGATGCGCAGGGTTTTAGAATAGGCAAAGCGAAATTACCTGTGGCCTGTGTTGAGGCAAGCATTTATCATTATGGCTGGGTAAAGAGTCCCACACAGATGCGCCAAAAAATTAAAGAGAGTAGTGTTTATTGGAACGATGATACCCAAATGGAAAAAATAAAATCAAGTCCCGCCGATTATGATTTCACGGGTTTTGATTCTTTAGAAAAATTTACGGGCACGCATCCAAAAGTCATGCTGGATAGAATACAAAGACAAAATTGGGTAATTGATTTAGACCTTTCTCAAAAAAAGTTTTCTTTTAAAAATAAATGCTTGTACCTTTTTGAAAAATTAACAGGCATTCGACCTTTTGATTTTAAAAATTATAAAATTATCAGAAAATAAATATGCATTCAATTTCCGATATTAAACAAGGGGTGGCTAAAGGAGATTTTCTTTTATTAGCCAAGGCTATATCCTTTATTGAAAATAATGTAGTAGCTGCCAATACTTTTTTAGAAGCATTAGTGCCTGCTCAGGTTCCTATCATGGGTATTACGGGTCCTCCTGGTGCAGGTAAAAGCACTTTAATTAATGCGCTTATTAGTACATGGGTGGAGGAAGGGAAGAAAGTAGCGGTGCTATCCGTGGACCCTTCATCTCCTTTTCATCAAGGAGCAATTTTAGGTGATCGTATTCGCATGAAGGATTGGTATTTGCATCCTCAGGTGTACATAAGATCTCTTGCTTCAAGAGGGCATTTAGGGGGCCTTAATATGGCCATGCTTTCCATGACTACTTTAATGCAGTCGGCTGGCTTTGATTATATCGTAGTGGAAACAGTGGGTGTGGGGCAATCAGAGGTAGAGATAGCCTCCTTGGCCGATACCACCGTGGTTGTCTTAGTGCCAGAAGCGGGCGACGAAGTGCAGATGATGAAATCGGGATTAATGGAAATTGCCAATGTATTTGTAGTGAATAAAAGCGACAGACCCAATGCGCAAATATTTGTCAATCATTTAAAACAAATGATTGCAGAAAATACATCTAGTCAATTGGCGCCAGCCGTAGTAAGTACCATTGCTACTGAGAGAGAAGGTACTTCGGATTTATTAAAAGCGATGGAAGCACATCAATTAGCCATGCAGGATGGTTTACAGAAAAAAGAAATGTTCTTTAATAAAGTGGTGCAATTAATTATGGCCAGTAAAATGAATCAGGTAGATATAGAAAAAGTGAAAATAAGTTTAGCCTCGGAGTGTACTAGACCAAATTTTAATGTTTTTAAATTTGCACAAACATTTTATTAAATACTAATTTTTATCAAATAACTTTTTAGATAGAGTTGTCTTAAAAAGATTTATTCGAAAATAAAATTATTAGCGTAAGTGGCTTTATTATTAAAGTCTTGAAATTTTTCAAAAGTAAATTCGGCACTTGGAATGAAATGAGTTCCTTGAATAATTTTTCCTTGATAGCCCAGCGATTCTAAATAATGAATTGTTTCCATCACTTGTTCTTTACCAATATGCCTCGCTTCAATTTCTACTAAAATTTTAGGCCTGTGTTTTTTAAGTATAGCTTCTGCCCCCTTAAAAACTTTTAATTCATTACCCTCTACATCTACTTTTAAAAATTGAGGAATGAGTTGATGTTTCTCGCAGTATTCATCCAGGGTAGTGATAATTACTTTTTCAGTGGTTTGAAAATTAATATCGTTTTCATGTTCCACAATAGTGGCGCTAGGAGAGCTTAGCTTGCCATGTAATAGGGCAGGTAGGTATAAATTACTTTGGCCAGATACATTGGATAGTGCAATATGTTCAATAACCACATTGTCCCAATGAAATAGATTTTTTATTTTTTCTAAATAAGTAAAAAGAATTTGTTGAGGTTCAAAACCAATTAGGCTTCCTGCTTTACCCGTTTCTTGTAAGAGTTGATATAAGTAGCCTGCTTTGTGGGCGCCAATATCAAAAACGAGGTCTCCTTTTTGAATAGATTTTTTGATATAGGCAAACTCACCCTTATCGCTTTTACTGTATTTATAAACTCTGTGTAAAAGCTTAATGGATTCAAATATTTTCATTAAGGGGGGTTATGGTTTATCCTGCTTCCACCATTTAAAGGCGATATAGCCTGCAATGGCAAATGGCATAGCTGCCAGATATAGTATACCCGCATTGAACCCCTTTCCCGCTTCCTGCCCAATTTGACCGGCAGTTTTGGTACAGATAGAGCATTGTGCCATAGCACTTGCTACTAATAAATGAGAGAGTATTAATAACGAAATACGTTTCATAAATACTTTAAGTTAAATAAAAAACCCCTTTCGGGGGTCTTATTACAAAGTGTTAAGCTTTCGCTTTAGTTGCTTTTTCAGTTTTTACAGCCGCTGCTTTAGGGGCAGTTGCTTTTTCAGTTTTTACAGCCGCTGCTTTAGGGGCAGTTGCTTTTTCAGTTTTTGTAGCAGTTGCTTTAGGTGCAGCTACTTTTGCAGCCGCCGCTTTAGCGCCTTTGCTAGCCACTTTATGTGGTCTGCTTACGCCAAAAGAACCTTTAAATCTTTTTCCTTTAGCTGTTTTTTTATCTCCTCTTCCCATATTCTTGTTTTTTGTTAATTGTTGATTGGACAGCAAAAATAAAAAAACCCTCGCACATACGAGGGTTTTTTTTCAAAATCTTGTAATTAAGCGATTTTAGTCACTAAAACTATAATTTACCGCTCAATTCTTTACCTGCTTTGAATTTTGCAACTTTCTTAGCTTTGATTTTGATAGCAGCTCCAGTTTGTGGATTGCGGCCCATACGAGCAGCACGCTTAGAAACTGAGAATGTACCAAATCCTACTAAAGTTACTTTATCACCTTTTTTCAAGGCTTTTGTAACTGCTTCGATAAATGCGTCTAAAGCTGCGTTAGCTTGTGTTTTTGCGATCTCTGCATTGTCAGCAATGTGAGCGATCAATTCTGCTTTGTTCATAGATGTGTTTTTTATAAGGTTAAAACGATGTAACAAATTTATCGGGTTTTATCAATTGAAAAAATATTTTTTTTAAAAATGCATTTTTATATATCGCTTGAAACCCTTAAATAGTAAGGTTTTCGAGCAAAATCATCTAATTCGTTAGTATTATGTATTCAATGAAAAACATATGAAACCCATACTGGCATTGAGTTTCATTGATAATCGGCTGAAATATAGGCCTGCCTTGCGTTTCCGCCATTTAATCTATCCACATTCAATTCACAATTTGCATTTCGGTGCAAAAATAGTAGCATTTTTCACCCCAGGCATGCTGTACTTCCTTTAAATGGTCATTTGCCTGTAATTCTTGATAGGCCTGCCATAGCTCAATGTTGTCACAATAAAGTTGCAAGGTATAAGTAGGCGATTGATCGGCGTTCACCTTAATTTGGTAAAATTTATTTTCTGTAAAACTTTGACTTGACATTAAGCTAGGAATAAAATTATTTTTCATCCATTCCAACCATTGAAATTCTACAACCGGATCAATTTGAAAACTAATATTATACACTTTCATGAAAATAATTTTATATTTTATTTTAATTCTAAAACAATTGGGCAGTGGTCGCTATGTTTTACCATAGGTAGGATGGTGGCGGCTTTAATAGAGCTTGCTAGGGCTTCTGTGGTGCATAAATAATCAATACGCCATCCTTTATTTTGTAGCCTTACACTCGGGAATCTTTGGGTCCACCAAGAATAACCACCTGTGGCACTAGGATTTATTTTTCTATAACTATCTATCCATCCATTTTTTAAAAAGCTATCCATCCAGGCTCTTTCTTCGGGTAAAAAACCAGAAGATTTTTTATTGCCTTTGGGATCATGAATATCAATTTCTTGATGGGCAATATTATAGTCGCCAGCAAGTACAATTTTGGGACGTTTCTTCGCCAATTTTTTTAAATAGGTTTCAAACTCTTTTAACCATTGGTATTTATAGGTTTGTCTTTCATCGCCACTGCTTCCCGAGGGGAAATAGGCATTTACAATGGTGAGATCCCCTATATCTACTCTAATGACCCTGCCCTCAAAATCACTCATTTCAAACCCATTACCTGTTTGCACTAGGTCGGGCTTGATTTTACTAAAAACAGCTACACCGCTATAGCCTTTTTTTTGCGCAGAGAACCAGGATACATGGTAGCCAAGGTCTGTAAATAAAGAAAGGTCGATATCATTTTCGCTAGCCTTGGTTTCTTGAACACAGAATATATCAATGGGATATGCTGTTAGCCATTCTATAAGCCCTTTTTTAACAGCGGCTCTAATTCCATTGACATTATAACTTACAATTCGCATGCAATAGTTTGTTTATCCAGGTTGTTGAAATATTTCTGCATAAGCTATTAGCAGTAATAAATTTTCTATTGTAGGAAGGTTATTTCTTTTTTCTACCATTTGAAGGGGTTTTTTATTTCCACTAATGGCCATTACCATTTGTTTATCTATAAGTATTGTAGTAATATTATTTTCATAATTTAGTTGAATTACAAAATCATGATTCATTGATTTACCACTAATGACTCTTGAATGTGTGATGGGTTGTTTTGCAAAAAAGGTACCGAGGTTAGCTGAATGGCTAGAGTCATACCCGTTGTAAACAAGATCAGGGTAATAAAATTTATTTTCTTCTTTAACAAAGTCTTTCACTGTAAAATAGCCAATGCTATCCTTGTCTTGAAAAATACGATGTATGACTTCAGGTAAAAATTGAATAGCCAACCTAGGGGTATTATCATTGAAGACCGGCTCGCTATTAAATTCAATATAGGATTCTAAAGTATAATCGATATTATTTTTAATATCTCTGAGAGGCTGCATGACTTGATAGTATTCATTTCTATTGAACTGAGGTCTTGTTTTTCTAAGGAGCTCCACTAAGTTTTTATAGGGATTGGTTTCAGATTTATCTTTGTTATTTATTTTTTTCAAAACAGCTGGTGGCATTCTTAAAGCGTGCACTCCAGCATTGTCTTCAAAAGAAATGAACTTCTTTGTAGTATCAAATAGTATTCGGGGCATATTGTGCACAAAGGGCATCCAGTAATTATCTGTGGCATAGGCTGCAGGAACTTTGACATTGATAAAATCTATTTCGTCTCCCTCCGCATCCAAATAGTTCATGGACTTGGCAATTGCATTGTATAATAAATTGGGCATACTAGGTGTGGACTTAATAGTATAACCTAGCCCAAGAGATTCAACGGGGGTAAAGCCCAACATAATTGTTTTTTGAAAAACACGCTCTTTTTTTAAATTAAATATAGAACAAGCGATAAACCATACTGAATGGATACTGTCTTTCGCAGTTTCTGATAAATTGACTAAATCATTTTTGTAAGCAAATTCGGGATCCATCTCATATATTTCTATATATGCGTGATAAGGAATAGTAAGGCTATTAGACCAATCAATTTTTATTTTACCAGTTTGATTTAGTTTAGTAAGTGCATTAGTAGTAGTGGTATAGTCTTTATCTCTTTGCATTTTTAAAGTAACAAAAAGACTAGAGTCTAAGGTTTCTAAAATAGGACTGATATTCGCTGGAATTTTCCAGTAACTAGCCGTTGGGTTTAAGTAAGAATAGGCTTGAATTTGTTCCACTACCACTTTTGGGGTGGATGCGTTTTGAGACCATCCTTGAAAGGAGAAGAGTAATGTAAATAGTAGAAATTTAGTAAGGATCAAGGGTTTCATAAGTCATATAAAATGATAGTTCAAATTTAGTTCATTTATAGTACTGTGCTTCAATATTTATTCTAACTTCAATCAGCAAATTTGTTAAAATATTCAAAGCGGCCATGAAACCAATAGAAAAGCAAAGAATTATTCCAGCCTTTAAGCAGTATGACTTAGAAGGACCTAAGCCTAGGGTCAATGAATTTTTATTTGCCCTTCAAATTTTTATTCAATTTATTAAAGGTTTTAGAACTTTACATTTTTTGGGGCCCAGTATTACTGTTTTTGGTTCGGCAAGATTTGATGAGAACCATCTGTACTATAAAATGGCTAGAGAGATTGGGAAAAAAATTGCCGAATTAGGTTTTACCACTATGACCGGAGGCGGGCCGGGTATTATGGAAGCCGCCAATAGAGGGGCTTTTGAAAACGGAGGAGCGTCTGTTGGTTGTAATATTAAATTGCCTTTTGAACAAGCGCCGAACCCTTATACGCAAACCTCCATTACGTTTAGTTATTTTTTTATTAGAAAAGTACTACTCGTAAAATATTCCTATGCTTTTATCATTATGCCAGGAGGCTTTGGTACACAGGATGAATTTTTTGAAACCTTAACCCTAGCGCAAACCAAGGTCATCAATGATTTTCCCATTGTTGTTATGGGTAAAGAATATTACGAACCCTTTCATCATTGGTTAGATCATATGATTACAGAAGGCACTATTGCAGCAGATGATAGAAAATTTATGTTATTCACCGATAGCGTAGACGAGGCCATGGAACATATAAGTAAATATGTAAACAAGAATTACAAAGTGAAACCACGCAAACGTTTATGGTGGTTGTTTGAAAAAATATAATTATAAGACTATTGTTAGTCTATTACAGGCTGTAACCACCTTGTGATATATTCTAATGGCTTATCTTTTCTTTTCGTATAATCTAATACTTGGTCCTGATTAATTTTACCTAATCCAAAATATTGACTTTGTGGATTCGCAAAATACCAACCACAAACACTAGAGGCTGGATACATGGCTAAACTTTCTGTTAAACTAATGCCCGTATTTTTTTCGGCGTCTAATAAATTAAACAAAGTATATTTTTCGGTATGGTCTGGGCAAGCAGGATAACCTGGTGCAGGACGAATGCCTACATACTGCTCACTAATTAAAGATTCATTGTTTAAAGTTTCATCCGCCGCATAGCCCCAATATTCTTTTCTAGTTTTAGCGTGTAAGTATTCTGCAAAGGCTTCTGCTAGTCTATCGGCCAAGGCTTGCAAAATAATTTTATTGTAGTCGTCTAAGTTTTCTTCAAAATGCTTGATATGTTTTTCAATACCATGAATGGTAACTGCAAAGGCACCTATAAAGTCTTTTTTATTTTCAGCAGCTGGGCAAATAAAATCGGCCAATGAATAATTGGGTTGACCCACTGTTTTTTTAGCTTGCTGTCTTAAAAAATGTAAGGATAGTTTTTCTTTACCATTTTCTACAACTACATCATCGTTATGGGAACTGGCTGGCCAGAAGCCTATGGCTCCTTTGGCGGTTAGCCATTTCTCTTCAACAATTTGCTTTAATAATTTTTGCGCATCGGCATATAATTTGGTAGCTACTTCTCCTACTACCTTGTCTGTTAAAATAGCAGGGAAATTACCATGTAATTCCCAGGCAATGAAGAAGGGTTTCCAATCGATATAGTCTACAAGTTCCGATAAGTCGTTTATCTCTATGGCTTTATTACCCGTAAAACTAGGCGCTACCACTTTAAAATTTTCCCAATCAATGATGGCTTTGTTTTGTAAAGCGTCCGCATAGCTAAGTGACTGCTTGGTTGTTTTTTTATTGTCAAAATCGGATTTCAGTCCTGCATAGGCTTTTTCTAATTCTAATAAGAAAGGGGCTTTCTGGTCTTTGTTTAATAATGAACCAGCCACCGTTACACTTCTGGAGGCGTCTAATACATGTATTACACCATCACCATATTCAGGTGCAATTTTTACGGCAGTATGCATACGAGAAGTAGTAGCACCTCCAATCATAAGTGGAATAGTCATTCCTCTACGTTTCATTTCTTTAGCGATATACACCATCTCATCTAAAGAAGGCGTAATAAGTCCACTGAGTCCAATAATATCTACCTCCTGCTTTTGCGCTTCTGTTAAAATTTTATCGGCAGCGACCATCACTCCTAAATCAATAATTTCATAACCATTACAACCGAGTACCACACCCACAATATTTTTTCCAATATCATGCACATCGCCTTTCACAGTGGCTAATAATATTTTAGCAGGTCCCTTGCTTGCCCCATTCGGGTTTATAGAGGCTAATTTTTTTCTTTCTTTTTCTGCTTCAATAAAGGGTGTTAACACAGCCACACTTTTTTTCATTACCCTTGCACTTTTTACCACCTGCGGTAAAAACATTTTTCCTGCACCAAATAAATCACCCACTTGGTTCATGCCCGCCATCAGTGGTCCTTCAATGACTTCTAAGGGTTCGCTGTATTGTAATCTTGCTTCTTCTGTATCGGCGTCAATAAAATCGGTAATACCATTAATTAATGAATGCGCTAATCTTTCTTCTACGGTGCCTTCTCTCCATGCAGCACTCTTTACTTCCACCTTGCCTTTTGCTTGTACAGTATCTGCATATTGAATCAAGGCTTCAGTCGCTTCGTTGTTATCGTTATTTCTATTGAGTATTACATCTTCGCATAAGTTTCTTAAAGTAGGTTCAATTTCATCATAGACTTCTAATTGACCTGCATTCACAATACCCATATCCATACCCGCTTTAACGGCGTGGAATAAGAATACAGCATGAATGGATTCGCGCACTGCATCATTTCCTCTAAAAGAGAAAGATACATTCGATACACCCCCACTTACTTTAGCAAGTGGCATTCTTTCTTTAATAACGCGCGTAGCTTCAATAAAATCTACTGCATAATTATTATGTTCTTCAATACCTGTGGCTACTGCAAAAATATTGGGATCGAAAATAATATCTTGAGGATCAAATCCTACTTGTTCTACTAAAATTTTATAAGCGCGAGAACAAATTTCAATTTTACGGTCCTTGGTATCGGCCTGTCCTTTTTCATCAAAAGCCATTACAATTACGGCTGCACCAAAGGCTTTACAAATATATGCTTGCTCAATAAACTTAGCTTCTCCTTCCTTCATGGAAATAGAGTTCACTATACATTTTCCTTGCACACATTTTAAACCCGCTTCAATAATTTCAAATTTAGAACTATCAATCATGATAGGTATCTTGGCAATATCTGGTTCGCTTTGTATTAAGTTTAAAAAAGTAGTCATGGCAGCAACCCCTTCTAATAAGGCGTCGTCCATATTTACATCAATAATTTGTGCACCACTTTCTACCTGACTTCTAGCTACTGATAAAGCTTCTTCGTATTTATTGTCTTTAATAAGTCTTGCAAATTTCTTAGAACCTGTTACATTGGTTCTTTCACCTACGTTTACAAAATTAGTTTCAGGACGAATAATCAAAGGTTCTAATCCTGCTAATCTTAAATAAGGTTTAATATGTATTATTTCTTCACTCATAATTTAAATAGTTGGGTCTTGAATAGGTAGCGTGCGGGGTGTAATATTTTTTACATTATCCGCTATATGTTTAATATGATCTGGGGTGGTGCCACAACAGCCTCCTACAATATTGACAAATTTATTTTTAGCCCAGTCCTCAATAAAATGAGCTGTTTCATGTGGCTGCTCATCGTACTCACCCATGGCATTGGGTAGGCCAGCATTGGGATAGGCCGATGTATAACAGGTGGCTATTTGTGCAAGTTCTTCAATATGGCTTCTCATTTCTTGTGCCCCTAAAGCGCAGTTTAAGCCAACACTTAAAGGCTTAGCATGTTCAATAGAAGTATAGAATGCGGATAAGGTTTGACCACTTAAAGTTCTACCTGATGCATCGGTGATGGTACCACTTATCATCATGGGTAATTCAGGCTTGCCTTCTTTTCTAAAATATTCTTTCACTGCGAATATCGCGGCCTTTGCATTTAAGGTATCAAAAATAGTTTCAATTAAAATGATATCTACGCCACCATCCACCAGCCCACGTATTTGTTCGGTATAGGCTAGTACTACTTCATCAAAAGTAACCGCGCGAAAACCTGGATTATTTACATCCGGCGATAAACTTAAAGTTTTATTTAAAGGTCCAATAGCACCTGCAATATATTTCTCTGTTGCGTTAGGATGTTTTGATTTGTATTGTTTAATAGCTTCCTGCGCACATTTAGCCGCTGCTACATTTAATTCATAAGCCAATGATTGCATATCATAATCGGCCATAGCAATAGAAGTGCTACTGAAAGTATTGGTTTCAACAATATCGGCACCTGCTTCTAAATATTGCAAATGAATACCCGTAACAATGGCGGGTTGTGTAATGCATAATAAATCGTTATTGCCTTTAAGGTCTGAAGGCCAGTCGGCAAACCTTGTGCCGCGGTAATCGGCTTCCGTTAATTTATGGCGCTGAATCATAGTGCCCATGGCACCATCAATAACCAAAATTCTTTTTTTGAGTGTCTCTTGAATTGACATAAATAAATTTTTATGCATGTATCCAAAAGAAAATAGAACAACTAATAATACTATTAAATAGTGGGGGGTGTAAATAGTATCGTTTATTAGTTCTTTTTTTTCCTTTCGGAAAGCAGGTTGAACAATAAACAAATCCGCCTGCAATGCGGAGCAAAGTTAATACACTATTGCTTTACAGCCAAATAAAGCCCTATTTATGCTAAAATGCTTGCTTAGAGTAAGGCAGCATTAATATCGATATTGATTTTATCGGCTACCATTTTAATTAAAATGCCTCCAATTTTAAAGTCTTTTAGAGTGACAGTAAACTTTGCAGTGGCAATGGGTAGGCCGTTTTTAATTTCTATCATCCCACTGGTTTGCATGGCTTTATTCACTCCATGTACTTGCATAGTACCTGTTACCGTGATAGGGTACTTGCCATCCTTGGCAAAATTAACAGTAGAAAAATTTGTGATCTTGCCATTAAAAAAAGCACGAGGAAATTGATCGCTTTCTAAATATTCTTCATTAAAATGTTTTTGCATGCCTTCCATTTCAAATGTAAAGTCTTTGATAAGCATGATGAAACTCAAATCCCCATTGGATTGTAGACGACATACTGCATTTTTATTCACGGCATCAATATCGCTATCGTCGACAGCTATAAAATGTACTTCTGCCTTGGTGGTACTATAATTTTTTTGAGCCACTAAAGAACTACTTACAATAATGCTGCATAAAAAAACGAATATTATTCTCATACTTAATGTTTGAACATCAAAATTATATAATTCAGTTGAATTTGCCTATTTTATATACTGGTGTATAGGTTGGCGGTTGGATATGCTCTTGCCTAGGGTCATTTCGTCGGCATATTCTAGTTCTCCCCCAAAGGCAATGCCTCTTGCAATAGTGGTAATCATACAAGTGCTGGGTCCAAGCTTTTTTTGAATATAATAAATGGTGGTATCGCCTTGAATATTGGGATTCAATGCAAAAACCAATTCTGTTACTTTATCTTTTTTAACTCTTTCAATAAGTGGGTCAATGGTCAATTGCTCAGGGCCAATTCCATCTAAAGGAGAAATGATACCCCCTAGTACATGATAGGTTCCATTAAATTGCTGTGTATTTTCTATCGCTATTACGTCTCTAATATTTTCCACCACGCAAATCGTATTTTTTTGTCTGCCTGAATTCGCACAAATAGAACAAATAGTACCATCGCTGATATTATAACATTTTTGACAGAATTGAATTTCCTTGCGCATTTTTTTTAATACCTCACTAAAATTATTGGTGACGTCCTGCTCTTGTTTTAATAAATGCAATACCAATCGTAGTGCGGTTTTTTTACCAATGCCTGGTAGCTTGGCAAATTCGGCCACTGCGTTTTCTAATAAAGTAGAAGGTAATTGCATATTGTTATACTAGCTGTAAAATTACTTATTTAAAATTAAATTTATTTCATTCTCCCAATTGGCCCTAATATTTAGAGGAGTAGAAAACCATTGCACTATTTCAGGCTGTAGCTTTTGCTTACCATAATAAGCGCCTGTATCCCATTTGCCATTATTATTATTATCTAATAATAGACTAAGGGTATATTCTCCAAGAGGTAATTGTTTAATAGTAAGAAGGGCTGAAACAATAGGGTAGCTAAATTTTACTTTATCCTCCTTGCTTAATTGCAGTATTGGATTTTTTAAATTTTCAAAATCCTTAATTCGAATAGTAGCACTATTATAAGCCTCTTCATTTTTTGTAATAAAGGCCAGGGTATCTGTTTTTACTAGAATATTATTAAGTGAATCTTTAATGGAGGCCTGCGGAATAATGAGTCGATACTTGGTGGCAAATTTCCATGGATAAGAAACAATAATGGTTTCAGGATGTGCTGTATCAATGCTTATACTAGAACCCGCTAGTTTTTTATTAAATGTATCACACAAAGCAATAGGGAAGCTATCATTGAAATGTATGGGCGTTTCAAAGGTTAAGTGTAAGGGATGTAAAATATCTTGTTCGCTTCCGTCAAAATCTTTATTGTATTTTAAAATGGCGCCCGTTTTTTTTGTGACTTTTAAAGTACTGCTCGACTTTATTTTAACTTGCTTTTTAGCTCCTTGAAATGCATATAGTTGAAGGGAGTCCTTTGTCGTTTCAATACTAATAGCGCTATCTAGAAAAGCAAAAAACTTAGTGCTATCGTCGTACTTTTTAGTGTAATCGTTAGGGAGTACAAAAATATTATAGGCGCCTTTTGGTAAAAAATTAAAACTAAACTGTCCTTTGCCATTCAGCTTGGTATAATAATTAGGACGCTCTTTAAAAATAGCAGAGTCTTTGCCCGCAGGTTGCAATATCACCACAAAAGTACTATCCACTCTGCCGCTTTCGGCAAGCATTACCTTACCCTTTATTTTTCCGGTATCTAAACGAGTACCGGTACTAAACACATAAGTAAAGTTTTTTAAGATATTACCTTCATTCACATCTTTAATGGCATCGCCAAATTGTATACTATAAGTGGTATTATTTAATAAAGTATCGGCAATTCTTATTTTTATACTATTTAAACGCGCATCAATGAGGGGGGTATTTTTTAAAGTAGGAGAGACAATTAAATTTTCTTGAATAGAAGTAGTGGTAATAAATTCGTTAAAGCCTACTAAAATTTCTTTAGGGAACACACCTAGTGCAGAATCAATGGGCCTTGCTGTAATTAAGTAGGGAGGTAAACTATCTTTAGGTCCGCCACTAGGAGGTACGATATTGGCGCAACCTTCTAATTGCATGATGCTTGAAAGCGCCCAAATAGCCAGGACCCCTAATTTCAGTATTGAAAACTTCCTCATAGAATGCAAACTTAATTGATTTATTCTTCGTCTGATTCAGCGGCCGCTTTTATTTCATGTAGGGCCACTGCTAATTCGTTTGTTTTAACAAAATTACACCAATGGCAATCTTCCTTACCACAACCGGTGTAAAAATCTTTGGCTTGAATTTTACTCCAGACCATTTGTACTTGTTGACTCACGGTAGTGATATCGGCATCTGTAATAGGCACTGCAATTTTTTCAAACTCCTTTTTCTTATTAGGTTCTATGAAATCAAATTCGGCCGTGGTCACTTCCCAATTTTTAGGATGGTGGTTCAGTAGTATTTTATAAAATACGGCCTGTCTCCAATAATCTCCTCCTAAAGGATTTTTTTCATTTGGCCCTTTTAGTTTTTCTCTTGCATTTTCAATATTACCTGTTTTGTAATCTACCACTACTACCTGCTTTCCATTAAATTCAATTTTATCAATAGTTCCTTTTAAAGGAATCTCTTTCACCACCACATTATTAATTCTAAATTCTGTAGACACTACTTTATTCCATTCGTTTATATACCTATCATAATATTTGATAAGCACCGTTTCCCCTAATTCTGTTTTATCCTTAAACTCTTGTTGCGTGAAGGCTTCTCGATGCCTATTCATGTAATAGTTAAAATCTTGAATAAGGGTTTGTGTGTCGGGGAATTTATTATTACCCGCTTCTTGCATTTTCTTAAATAACTTATTCAAAGCATCGTGTATGGCTGAACCAAAAGTAGTGGCCTCCGATTTACCTGCAGGCACTCTTATTAAACTATTGTAGTAAAAATGTAAAGGACATTTTAAATAATTATTCAATGCCGTTACATTCATCGAAAACTTTTCTAGTTTAGGATTGATAAAATCATCTTCTAGTTGTTGAATTTCCGGCATGGGTGCAGTTTGCAAACGAAGCAACTTATATGACGTTTTAATATCCTGCGCTAATTCTATTTTTTGAATATTCGCTTCTTTACCTTCTAAGACTTCAATAATAAATTGACTAGGCTCGGCCTCTTTGCCATCGGCCTTATATTGACTATAAGAAATGGTTAAAAATTGTTTCGCCCTGGTAATGGCTACATAAAATAATCTTCTTAACTCTTCTTTATCATCAGCATGTTCTAAGCTACTTAATACCGTATCGGGTAGGGTATAACCTGCACTGGCCGTTCTTCTTTTCTTTTCCCAATACTGCGCATTGGTGCCTGCTAAAAATACATATTGAAATTCTAAACCCTTACTGCCATGGGTAGTTAATAAGTTTACGCCAGCATCAGAGCCTGTGGTAATAGGAAGAGGCAAACGAATGTCTTCTCTTCGCATCAGTTTTAACATATCTACCAAACTATTTAAATGCAGTGTTGGATGACGATGTGTTTCCTCTTTAATAAAATCGAAAAAGCTACTGACTAAGTTTAACTCATGATTTTTATTCGGACCCGTTAAAACATTTTGAATAATACCTGTTTTTTGTAAGACCTGTTCTATTAAGTTCACCAAGGTAACATTGGCCACCTGGCTCATAAGGTCCTCTAATACCTGCATGGCCTTGGCCACTTCACTCATGCCTCCTTCGCTAAACAAAGCAGTTTGTACCTCCTTTGTTTTATCAATTAATACTTTTCTAAAAGTATTTTCCGGATGCGCATATTTTAGTTGATTGGCTTCTACAGTTAATGTCGCAATAGTAATAGGTGAAATTTTCCACCAAGAGAAATGTAAAATTTCAAATAATAAATTAGCCCCTTCATTGGGTTGGTCCCATTCGCAGGCGAGATAGTCTAATATTCTTATGATTTGTTGAATGAGTACCTGGTCAAATAAATTAGCCGTTCTTTTACTAAATAAAGGAATATTTTTTTGTTGTAAAAAATGCGCAATCTCTTCTCCGTATTTATTTTCTTTATACAATACCGCAATATCTTTTGGTGGAGTCCCTGCTTGTATGAGTTGATTAATTTTTTCTGCAATGCCTATCATTTCTTCTTGCGGGTCGTTATAGGCATAAATAGAGGGAACAATGTCAATATTTTTATTTTCAGGTAAGGCAGCAATTAAATTTTTAGAGAGCCCCTTCATTTTATTAATTAGTCTTTCTTGATTATTATTAATTAATAAAGTAGAAGCATTTAAAATAGGCTGCGTAGACCTATAATTATTTTCAAGTACAATGGTAGTTATGGCTGCATGGTACTGCTTTTGATAGTGCAGCATATTCTCCACATTGGCTCCTTGGAACCTGAATATACTTTGATCGTCATCGCCCACTACAAATAAATTGGGCTGGTCCCAATAGTTCACTAATAATTGTACCAGTTCATTTTGCGTTCCGCTGGTATCTTGGTATTCATCTACTAATATATATAAATATTTTTCCTGGTACTGCGCGAGTAAGTTTTTATTTTCTTTGAAAGCGGTAATCACCCAATTAATCATATCGTCAAAATCATACCTGCTATGGGACTTCATCAATGCTTGGTAAGCATCAAAAGCAATTACGGCCGCTTTTAATTTTTCCATTTTTTCCATGGCAGCATCTACTAGTCCTTGTTTTAAAGCACCAGCTTCAAACTGTTTGTATTTTTTCTTGTAAACAAATTCATCTCTAGTAGGAATTTCGGTAATGTAGCATTCAATTTGTTCCACTAAATAAGTACTGGTCCATCCTTCTTTTTTCATGGCACTAAATAACCTGCTCAGGTTATTCATTTCATAGTATACATCGCCTCGGTATCTTTTTAAAGGATTGTTTTTATCAAATTGATCGATAAGTTTTTTTAAGAGCTCAATTTTTTCTAATTCTGAAATGGGATCCAGGCTGGGCTTTTCAAATAAGTATAAATTATCTTGAATGATATCGTTACAAAAAGAATGGAAAGTAGCAATATTCACTTTATAAGCGCTGGCCCCAATAAAACCGACTAATCTTTTGCGCATGGCAATAGCACCGGCATCGGTATAGGTAAGGCATAATATATTTTCAGGAGCAGTATCGGTTTCTAAAAGTATTTTACCAATGCGGGCGCCGAGTATTTGCGTCTTGCCCGTACCAGGTCCTGCAATGACCATCACGGGACCATCAATGGTATCCACGGCCAGTTTTTGTTGGGCATTTAAGTTCTCGTAAATGGTTTCAAATGCCTTTAATTGGGCGGCCTTAGTTATCATAGGATAAAATTAATGGCTTTAGGGTGAATTATTACAACAAAAACAAGACTTAGTTGTTCTTATAGTATGTCAAAAGTATATAGCCTCCATACCGAGCAGTTTATTCCTATTTCCCTTCAAGAAGCCTGGGATTTTTTTAGTAGCCCAGCCAATCTTGCTAAGATTACCCCTGAAAAAATGGGCTTTAATATTATTAGTAAGCACCATGGTGCTAAAATGTACCCTGGTCAAATTATAGAATACACGGTCAAGCCTCTATTAGGTATACCCCTTTATTGGATGACAGAAATTACCCATGTAAAGGAAGGCGCCTATTTTGTAGACGAACAGCGCTTTGGTCCTTATACGATGTGGCACCATCAGCACCATTTTACCGAGGTAAAAGGGGGTGTGAAAATGGAAGATATTGTGCATTATAAAATTCCTTTGGGCTTTTTAGGGGATATCGCCCAGGTCATTTTGGTTAAAAAGCAGCTAGAAGGAATTTTTGATTTTCGCTTCAAAGCAGTGGAAGCAAAATGGGGTACTTACAAGCCTTAGTAAAAATAGTTGGGGGTATTTCTAAAATACTTAGCCTAATTGGCTGTTTCTAAATATTATTTTTATAAACTTTGTCCTCAATTTACTCCAATCCATGGTACAATCATCTGGCGGGCAACATGCACACAAACTTTCTGTTGCAGGTTTAATCGTAACACTCGGCATTATTTATGGTGATATTGGAACCTCCCCATTGTATGTATTTAAAACCATCGTCCACAATAAAATCATTACTGAGCAGTTAGTGTATGGTGCTATTTCTTGTGTTTTTTGGACACTCACTTTGCAAACTACTTTTAAATATGTATTATTAACGCTTCGCGCAGACAACCGTGGTGAGGGTGGAATTTTTTCTTTGTTTGCTTTAATTCGTCGTTATGTAAAATGGATTTATATTCCTGCCATATTTGGCGCTGCGTTATTATTAGCAGAGGGTATGATCACACCCCCTCTTTCTGTTTCATCTGCTATTGAAGCTTTAAAAGATGTAAAAGGGCTCGAAACCATTTTTGTACCTGGTAATAATTTGACGGTAGGTATTGTTTTTGGTATTATCTCACTTTTATTTTTCTTTCAAAGATTTGGCACCAAGATTGTTGGTTTTGCTTTTGGACCTATCATGTTAATTTGGTTTTCGATGATTTTAATTCTTGGCCTTATTCCTGTTTTAGGTAATATAGAAATTTTAAAATCACTGAATCCTTATTATGCTTATGACTTACTTGCGAATTATCCGCAAGGCTTTTGGTTATTAGGCGCTGTGTTCTTATGTACTACTGGAGCCGAGGCTTTATATAGCGATCTAGGACATTGTGGGCGTATTAATATTCAAGTCAGTTGGATTTTTGTAAAGATTGCCTTGGTATTTAGTTATATGGGGCAGGGTGTATGGCTAATGCAGCATATGGGTCAGACCATTGGTGAAATGAATCCTTTTTATGAATTAATGCCGCATTGGTTTTTATTAATTGGTATTGGTATTGCCACTTTTGCAACCATTATTGCGAGCCAGGCTTTAATTAGTGGCTCGTTTGCTTTAATTAATGAAGCCATTAGTATGAACTTTTGGCCAAGGGTGACTGTAAAATTTCCAACGGATCAAAAAGGACAAATTTATATTCCAAGTTTTAATTTATTATTATGGTTTGGATGTATTTCGATGCTATTCTTTTTTAGAGATAGTGAAAGTATGCTAAACGCTTATGGCTTTTCGGTTATTTTAACTATGATGATGACCACGGTTTTAATAAATTTTTACTTATTGAATGTTAGAAGGTGGAATCAAACGCTGGTGGCTATAGTTATATTAATTTTTAGTACAGTAGAGATTTCCTTTTTTTTAGCGAATGTTATTAAAATTAAACATGCTTATATCACTTTAGGCTTTTCATTCAGTATCATTTTTATAATGTTAATTTGGCATAGAGCTAGAAAAATTACCAATCGTTATTTGGACTTTGTAAAGTTGAAAGATTACTTAGAACCCCTTTCTGAATTGAGTGCTGATAAGGATATGCCTAAATATGCTACCCACTTAGTGTATTTGACCAAGGCCAATAACTACCGTGAAATTGAACACCGCATCATTGATTCTATTTTAAATAGAAAACCAAAACGTGCCGATATTTACTGGTTCTTACATATTGACAGAACCGATTCTCCTTACGGAATGGAATATTCAATTCGTGAGTTAGTGGATGACAAAGTAATGCGTGTCGATTTTAAATTAGGCTTCAGAATTCAACCCCGCGTGAATTTGTGCTTTAAAAAAGTAATGCAAGAATTAAATGAATCTCAAGAGTTAGGTGTGTATAGCAAATATGAATCTTTAAAAAGAAAGGACTTCCACACCGATATTACTTATGTTATTATAGAAAGTTTCTTCTCTATTGAAAATGAATTGTCTATTAGAGAAGACTTTATCATGGATGTATACTTCAATATCAAGCAATTATCACAAAGCGATCAAAAAGCCTTTGGACTAGACAATGATATGACGGTAGTGGAACATGTTCCATTAATCATTAAAGCCAATGAGCAGTCTTTATTAAAGCGAGTTTACGATTAGTTAAGCGCCACTAAACTACTTAATTGATTTTGCTTTCCTATCGCTACTAGCCAGTACTGCGTGTTGGTTTTTTTCTGAATGCCTAAATTGTTTAAATTAATTATTTTAGTATTGGGCATTAGAATTGCAGCTACCGAAAATTGATTATTTGTACTTTCTAACACTGCGTATTGTTTTATACTGCTCACTAATTTCACTTGAATTTGATAACTGCTCGTAGTTTGCTTATTTACAATAGGCGCTTCTACTTTATATTGCACGAGCCAAGGCATAGAAGGCACTAAGGCGGGTTTTTGATAATAGTTTTGTTGTAAGCTATCGTTCCAATTATTTATATTATTTTTAAAACTAGTACTACTATAATAAGCACTACCGCTTGTGTTTTTTAAACCGCGCACTCTTTTAATTTGATAAGGCAGTTCATTTTTATCTTTCCAAGCAGTATTGCTACCTGCTTTATAGATACCATGACCTATGTATAAATTTTTTCCATAACTGTTTTGGTCCCACCAATCAATAATAGTATCGTAATTGGCAAGTGGGTGCCCATGCTCCCAATAAATTTGTGGGGCTATATAATCTACCCAACCTTTTTCTAACCATAATAATATATCGGCGTATAAGTCGTCGTAATTGGTTTGACCTCCCTTGGTGTTACTGCCTCTTGGATCTTTTGATTTATTACGCCAAATTCCAAAGGGGCTAATACCAAACTGTACGCCTGGTTTTGTTTGGTGAATACTTGCATATAATTGTTTGACAATGGTATCGCAATTACTTCTTCTCCAATCCTCTTTGGACAAGCCTCTTTTATTTTGTTGATAGGTTTTTTCATCCGGAAATTCTTTACCTGCAATACGGTAGGGATAAAAATAATCATCCATATGAATGGCGTCAATATCATACCTGCTTACTAAGTCTCTTACAATTCGGTTGGTGTGTTGCCATACTTGTGGAAGACCAGGGTTAAAATATTTTTTATCTCCATAGGTTAAAAACCATTCAGGATGTAGTTTAGAAATATGACTGGGCGCTACGCTTGATTTTTTTACATTGAATACGGCGCGGTAAGGATTAATCCAGGCATGAAATTCCATTCCTCTTTTATGCGTTTCGTTAATCATGAATGCTAAGGGATCATAAAAGGGGCTAGGAGGCAAGCCCTGCGTGCCCATCAGGTATTCGCTCCAAGGCTCTAAGGTAGAGGGATAAAACGCATCACCAGCAGGACGCACTTGCATAATAATAGCGTTCATGCCATTTTTTTGATGCCTATCTAGTAGTGTAATAAATTCTTCTTTCTGTGTTTGATTGGATAAACCTCTTTTACTAGGCCAGTCTATATTTTCAACAGTAGCTATCCATACGCCTCTAAATTCAAAAACATTTTTATCGTTAAAAGCGGGTTGTGCTTTTGTAAAAAGAAAAAATCCTATAAATAGGATACTCATGAATAAACGCATCGGTAAAAATTTAATTTATATAGTATTGCTATCTTCTCTAAGCTTATCTAAAATTTGATTTATTGTATGAGCCTCTTTTTCACTCACGCCATTTAAGATGGAGTCGATTTGCTCATTTAGAGCATCTAATTTTTCTAATAATTGGAGTCCTTTTTTAGTAACAGTAATATCTACCAGTCTTTTATCTTTTATGCAGGCCGTTTTTTCTACTAGGCCCTTTACAATTAAGCGGTCTACAATTCTACTGGTATCGCTCATTTTATCTAACATGCGCTCTCTAATTTTTAAAGTACTCAATGGACATTCGCTACCACGCAAAATTCTTAAAATATTATATTGTTGTTGGGTAATATCTTCTGTAGACAAAATTTGGCCCATCTTTTCATTTAACCAATTCGCGGTATAAATGATATTGATACTCATTTTTTGAAATTCATTTCTGAAATTCGTTTGTTGTATGTCTTTTTCAATACCCATTTATATTGACTTCAGTTTTGGTTGTATATAATGTTTCACCATATTAAAAAAAGGTAGTGCTAGTAAGGCTCCCATGGCATCTGCTAACATATCTCCTACTTCAAAACCTCTAGAGGGCACAAAATATTTTTGGTAAAATTCCATGCCGATTCCAAATACAATACAAAGTATTAATGACAATGCCTTTGTTCTTGTTGACCTAAAAGAAATATTTGAATACTGTTCTAAATGTGAAAATAGTGATAAGGCTAAACTTCCAAAAAGCCCCATATGAATTATTTTATCGGCAAAAGGCAAATGCAATATTATTGATATCCAACTTGTACCTTGAATATCACTTCCAGGCATACTTAATAAAATAAATATGAGTACAAATTCAAAAATGACCCAAACGAAAGTTTTAAATGAATTTGTCATAATGGATTAATGAACCAACTGACTATAGGCCTCGCTGGTTAATAAAGCTTCTACATCAGCTACATTAACAACAGTTACTTTCACCATCCAACCTGCACCATAAGGATCGGTATTCACTAATTCAGGTTGTGCAGTTAAAGCAGGGTTTACTTCTAAGATAGTACCCGACACTGGTAAAAATAAATCACTTACTGTTTTTACGGCTTCTACTGTTCCGAATACGGCTTCAGCGGAAAGCATTTTTCCTACAGTATTAATATCAATGTATACAATATCCCCTAGTTCGCCTTGAGCGAAATCGGTAATACCAATAGTGGCAGTATTGCCTTCTAATTTAATCCATTCGTGGTCCTTTGTGTAACGTAAGTCGGCTGGGAATTGCATAGTTTATTTTTTATTGTTGCAAAGATTCATAAAAAACACTAAAAAACCAATGAGCTAGAAGCTATTGTTATCAAAATAGAGTAAAATATGGTCTTTTAAAAATCCTTCCTGTTCTATTAGGTCCATTGTAGGCAGGCCCTTTAATTGCTTAAAATGCGGCCAGCCCTCTTCGTCTAGGCCTTCTAGTATATAATAACCACTGCTAGAAAGGATCTTGCAGATAGCCACATGCATGAGGTCCTGCTTCTGTTCCTTACTTATCTTTTCTACTAAAAAGCCCGTTTCTTGAAGCCCAATGAGGAATAATATAGATTCAACATCGGGTTTTTTACCGAAGCGGTCCATCAGTCTTTTCTCTAAATCCCACCACCTGGTCTGAAAGTCGTCATTTATGGAGGCCATAGCTCATTTTCAATTTATGAGGCAAAGGTAGGGGATATCTAGGCGTAGTACAATGCTTTGATTATCTTTGCTAAAATTTGACCCGATGTTACAAGTGAGTTTTTTACGCCAAAACAAAGAAATAGCTAAGCAGAAATTGGCTATTAAGCATTTCGCTAATTTGGATTTGGTGGATACCGTTATAGCCATGGATGATGAAAGAAAGCAATTACAAGCTTCTTTTGATGAAATGCAGGCCAAGGTGAATGCGGCTTCCAAAGAAATTGGGGGGCTAATGGCCAAGGGTGAAAAAGAGCAGGCAGAAAACTTAAAAAATGAAGTAGCGGGTTTAAAAACACAATTAGATCCACTTAAAATAAAGATGGCCGAGGTAGAATTACAATTGCAAAACACCATTGTTCAATTTCCTAACCTACCGCATGACTTAGTACCCAAAGGAAAAACACCTGAAGAGAATGAACTCGTGAAGCAAGGCGGTGAAACACCTACACTATATGCAGGGGCTCAGGCGCATTGGGATTTAATTAGCAAATACAATTTAGTTGATTTTGAAACGGGCTCTAAAATCACAGGCAGTGGTTTTCCTTTATATATTGGTAAGGGTGCAAAATTTCAAAGGGCCTTGGTACAATATTTTTTAGATTTTAATATTGCTGCGGGCTATACAGAATACTTGCCACCTTTTATGGTAAATGAAGCTTCTGCATTTGCGACTGGGCAACTACCCGACAAAGAAGGACAGATGTATCATGCCACTGCAGATAATTTTTATTTAATTCCTACAGCGGAAGTACCTGTTACTAATATTTATAGAGATGTGGTATTGAAAGAGACAGAGTTGCCATTACAAATGACCGCTTATTCTCCTTGCTTTAGGAGAGAGGCAGGAAGTTTTGGAAAAGACGTGCGTGGATTAAATAGAGTACATCAATTTGAGAAAGTAGAAATTATACAAATTGTACATCCTGATAAAAGCGATGAAGTATTAAATGAAATGGTAGCGCACGTTGAAAAATTATTAGTAAGCCTGGGTTTACAATACCGTATTTTAAGATTATGCGGAGGTGATATGGGATTTGCTTCTGCCATTACTTATGATTTTGAAGTGTATAGTGCAGCTCAAGATAGATGGCTAGAAGTAAGTAGTGTTTCAAATTTCCAATCTTACCAAACCTATAGAATGAAATGTCGTTTCAAGGATGCAGCTGGTAAAATTCAGTTTGCGCATTCATTAAATGGTAGTTCATTGGCCCTTCCAAGAATTTTTGCAGCCATTGTAGAAAACTACCAAACCGAAGTGGGTATTGCGCTTCCAAAGGTATTACAGCCTTATTTTGGTGCAGAAAATTTAGTATAAACTTTATTAGACCTAGATAATTAACTTATATAATTAAAAAGCCCCCCGATGTATCGAGGGGCTTTTTTTTCACCAAAAATCAACAAAACCAAATCAAAAACTTTTTAGTAAGGATCTATTTTAAAAATTGCTAAATCTTAAACCAAGGGCATAAGGGAAGAAAGAAAAATGACTTTGATTTTTATCAAATAAATTAATGGAACCATAAGAGCCATATAATCTTATACCACCAATACCTAATTCACCAATGGTCGCAAATCGTAAATTATTTAATTCAAAAGTGCCATCATATTTTTGCTTGCCTCTTTCAGGACTTATTTGTTTGTTTCTGGCATCAACTAAATAACCCGCACTTAAACCTATACTTGCATAAAAACCTTTACGGCTATAGGGGCTGGGTTGAAAGTTTAATTGAACGGGTACTGTTAAGTATTTGACGAATAATTTATTTTTTGTAAAATTCACATCGTCCATGTACAGAGTTTTGCCCGGTTCATTTCTAAAACTTACCGGTTGTTCAAATCTGAAATTGAACATTTCAAAACCCACTCCATATTTTAAATTTATTTTATGTTGGTATACATTTAACTTTTGTTGTACAATCCAAATATTAAAATTACTAGCTTTTCTGTTATCTAATTTTAAACTACCTGAATTCACCCAGTACTTACTAGGAGGGTATATCGCTAAATAAGCCATTTGCGGCGACTCGTCTGTATAATTCGCATAGCCTAAATCAAAAGAGAACCAATTAGTAGTTACATTTTTTAATTTTTTAGGCGCACGCTCAATGCTAATGCGGGTATTATCAAAATCGCCATCCTCTATCATTGATTCCCAGTCTTTCTTATGGTTACTGTCTTGTGATTTAATAATATTTAATCTACCTAGTCTTACAGTGTCATCATTCACCGACAAGAAAGTATCTTTTCTTATTTTCCCATTGGTGATATTTAAACTGGTACCATACAGCCTATTTCTTTTTTTATTATTATAACTATTCCAATTTCTTCTTCCACTATAGTAACTATTATTATCATAGTCATTATTGCGGCCGCCTTGCTTTTTGATAATAAGCATATTGCCAATTTTAATAGTATCATTTGCACTGAAGCTACTATCAGCTAGTAATTGAATACTAGGGCTGGTTTTTGAACTATCGTTTTGTGCAAAACTTTGAAGGCTTAATAAGATTGATAAACTTAGTGTTAGTAGGGCGATTATTTTTTTCATATTTATTTTTCTATTTTATTTCTTTTGAGTAAAGCTGAAAATTTTCTGGTAATACCCCTGAAAGCAGCAGCGTCAATTTCGAGCATGCCAATATTAATGGTTCTATCTTCTTCCTCTGTATCAATTTCTTTATAATTAGTAGTAAGGATTGTTTTTTCTTCTTCAATAGCCATTGTTTCCACAGAGCTTGAACTTATCTGAGCTTCATTGAATTTGGCTACTACTATATTTTGACTATCATTTTCACTATTAGCTTCGCTAAACCCCTCAGATCTACTAACAATATTTGTATTCATATTATTAGTTGCTATGGTTTGATCTTCAAAGTTTGCCTGATTAGTAGCAGATTTAGCTATGGCAATATTGATATTATTTATTTTCTTACTGATAGCAGCCTCATTCACCACATTTGGCAATATTGTATTCTCTATCTGCTTTAAATTAGTAGAAGCATTATTGGTAATCGCTAATGCTGTTTTATCTTTTAAAGCTGACTCTACTATATTTGACTCTAATATGTTTGGCTCTGATTTAAACAACTGCAGGCCTATGAATAAAATAAGCATGGCTGCAATAGCAAAGGAAGCCCTCATTAGATTTGGGGTAAATATTATTTTACGAACGGGCGCTTCTTTTTTATATAAAGATTTTTTAAAATCGGGATCTAGTTTGGCATCCATTTCGGGGA
>CALDSE010000028.1 GCA_937911175.1 uncultured Sediminibacterium sp. | reverse complement strand
TTTAATAAATAATAATTGGGAAATAAATTGCCTATTTGTCCTAGTGCCTCTAATTTGGCAATCACTTGTTGTGCTTGCGCAGAACCAAATACACTATAACTTCCCGCAGCTGCATTAGTAAAGTCTAAAAACAATTGTCTAAAATCTGGTGCTTTAAAACCCTGACCAACGCTGAATCTAAATTGGTGTTGTGGATTCAACTTATACAACATTGAAATCTTAGGACTATAGGCAGAAGCAAATTGCTTATTTTGATCAAATCTTAGACCTCCAATCAAAGTAAATTGCTCCGATGGCTTCCACTCCCATTGTGTAAATGCGTATTGAATATCGTTTTGCTTCCTTATTTTTTCACTATCATAACGACTACTTTTCACACCTTCCCAAACCCCACCAAGACCAAAGACCGCTTGTATATTTTTATTAAGATTCCAATCGGTCTGATTTTCTACGCGCTTAAAATTATGATTCAATACATCTCTATAAGGCAGCCCATTAATGGTTAATAAATTTTGAACAGCATCATAAGTAGTTGTATACGTTCTTAGACTCGTTTTTAAAGCTTTAGAAAAACGATGATTTAATGTAGCAGATGCATTTACATCTTTAATATTTTCTTTCCCAATTGAATAAATAGTGATGCCATTATTAGCTACTGCAATTTCATTTTGAATTTGCTCATTGGTAAAACGTGTATTCAGGACAAAATTAGTTTTACTAGATAAATCCCATTTAATTTGTTGAGTGGTTGAAGATCGGTCAATCGGTGTGGTAACGCGACTATTGCTATTGGGACGAATACTATATCCATCTGTATTATAACTATTGATAAATCCTTGGTATTGAAAATTGCTGGTTTGTAATTTTGTTTCAAGATTAGCATCTACTGTATTGTAAGTTCCATACCTCAGACCCATTGTCAGTGGCGCACCCATGCTTGCATCGGTAATAATATTGATGACACCCGCCATGGCTTCGCTACCATATAAACTGGAGGAGGGGCCTTTTACAATTTCAATTTTTTTAATATTCCCTAAAGCGATTCTATTTAAATCCAATACCCCGGCAGTGCGTCCAACCAAGGGCTCTCCATTGATTAATATAATAGTATAGTCTGGATTAAGCCCTTGTAACTGTATACCTGCGCCAAAACCACTAGTCAAGTTGATACCAGTTTGTTCTTTTAAGATATCCGTCAAACGCAAAGACCCATTTTGTTGGATTGTTTTTGCATTGATGATGGTAACAGGAACGGTAAGGTTGTTTAATTTTCTCTCTGTTCTGGTAGCTGTAACTACAACACTATCGCTATTGGCAAATAAGGTATCTTTTACAAACTTTGCCTGGCCCCATAAGCATTGAGGAATAATAAAAAATAAAAATAGTAAGGGCTTCTTAGACATCGAGCCGCAAAGCTCGAACTTTGAATACATCCATTGATATATTCATGATAAAACTTAGGCCGAGAGTAGTGTAATTTTACAATTTTATGACAAATCAATTTTGCTCTAAAATTCGCTCAATAGATTTTATTTCAGTAGCCGAAATAAAGTATTCATAAAACCTTTTATCATCTTCCTTGCGCACACTACTTATAAGCTGTAATTCAGATTGTGTAATGAATTGGTACTTTTCATTAATAGCGTTAATCATATCACTTCTCACTTTTTTCTGTAGTCCCACATTTTTATCCTTGATACCCAACACATGATTAATTTCATTAATTTCTACATTCATGCTTTGTTTAGAATTTTTAAGTAATAAGGTAATTAAGGCCACTTCCGTGCCCACAAAGGCCTGATTGACCGACTTCGACTTTAAAATTTTAAGTTGCGACTGTTCTAATTTCTTACTAACACTTCTATTAAATAGCCAAATAGAAAAAACAAATACAGTTAAAACAAAAATTATGAAAATAATAAGATAAAAATAATTATCATCAAGCCCCCAAATAGCATAATTCAGTAGTTCGAATGAATTGGACGAGAATTTTTTGGTAAAAAAGGATTGATTTTCTGGACTAAAACTAAATATAGAATCTTTGTATAAAAAAATATCATTACTATTCGCCCTTCTTATAAAAAATTGATTCAATTCTGAATTATTAGACTTATATATTTTATTTGCAATGAAATTAAAATAATACGCTTCGTCTTGATTTAAATAAATGTATCCGCTGTCAATGTTAAGAAATGAATTTGTTATACTAGCTTCTTCTATCAATTTTTTAGCGTTCGCATGCATCGATCCTAACTTTACCCATTTCTTAGTAGCAATGTCTAAGTAATAACTATCATAATTTTTTGTTCCTTTTATACTTTCAGGGCCCACAATTCCTGCATTAACGATAGCTTGAAAGGGTACATATACTCTACCTTCATTTTTGGAAAACCAATTATGCCCATTAGATATGATTTCATTATTAGCGGGTACGATATCCCATTCCTTGTCTAAAAAATTAAAAGCTCTTAGATGTCCATTTAATTTCCAAAAACCATAGCCCCCATAACTATAAATATGGTTGTCCCAAACAAAATTATTACACGCTATATTGTAATTAATATTAATAGTGTTATCAATTCGGTGAAAAGAATAGCTAGAATCGACCTTATCTTCTAATTGATAAATAACCCCTGTTTGCGATATTAATAAGTAAAGCTTCTCTTTCGTCTTTATCAGCTCCTGCCCATTCGTTTTAAAAATGGTTCCGTCTACAGGAATGATTTCATTTTGCTTGGATAGAAAAACCTTGCATTCAAGGTCTTGGATACTAGTTATCTTATCTAAAAATGGACTATTAGTAATTTTAAAATGTTCTGGGAGCTGAATAATCGCTGCATTAGCCCTTATTATAAAGACTAATGAGAGAAAAATGGAAAATAGTATAGATTTTGCGTAATTCATTGATTATCAATTGTAAATTAGGTAAATAACTTATTTAGTATATGGGTTCTAGTACCTAAATATAGGAAATAACCTATTACGAAACTTAATAGGTAACTCAATTGGATATTATATTTCTTCAAATGGAGTTCTTTTGAGAAGCTTTTGGGGGAAAGCTATGGATTTTATAAGGGAGCCGTGAAAACGGCTCCCTTTTTTATTGCCTATTCCTACTACCCTGTATTTGGTAACAATTTGGTAATATAGGCCTGAACCCCTTTTGGGTTCAAAAGGGGACTTTTGTGAAGCATTATTCAAACCTATAAAACGCCTATTATGAACTTCAATTCAATCATGAAAATTTTCTTGCCAAAGGATAGAGTTTTCTTTCAATTATTCGAAGAAGTAGCTGAACATGTTCATGAAATGGGCATCAAATTAAAAGAAATGGTCAACGAACCAGATGCCGATGTAAGAGCTAATATTTTAGCACAGATTGAAAACCTAGAACATAAGAACGATGATTTAACACATTCTATTTTTACTGAATTAGGTAGAAACTTTATAACTCCATTTGATAGAGAAGACATTCACTATTTAGCTTCTTCCCTAGATGATATTGCAGACTATATCTATGCCTCTGCTAAAAAAATTAATTTTTATAAAGTAAACCCTAACGATACAGGTATACACAAACTAGCAGAATTAATTTTACAAGGTACACTAGAAACTAAAAAAGTGGTCTTGGGACTTCGCAATATGAATAATATTAAGGAAATGACTGAAGCCATGATTAAGGTGAATAGCATTGAAAATCAGGCAGATGATATTTTTGACATGAGTATTGAAAGACTATTTGAACAGGAGAACGATTTTAAAGAAGTAATTAAGAAAAGAGAAATATATCAAGTACTTGAAATTGCCACCGATAAAATTGAAGATGTTTCCAATGTAGTTGAATCTATTATTATCAAGTACGCTTAATTTATTCCTTAATTTATTCAAGATGACTTTATTAATTATCATTATAGCTCTTGCGCTAATATTTGACTATATCAATGGATTTCATGATGCAGCCAATTCTATTGCTACTGTGGTTTCTACCAAGGTGTTAACACCTTTTCAAGCAGTATTATGGGCGGCCTTATTTAATTCAGTAGCATTTTGGATTTTTAAAGACCATGCAGTAGCCAACTCCATTAGTAAAACCGTCTACAAAGACTTTATTACCTTGCCCGTTATTTTCTCCGGTTTAATCGCAGCTATTTTCTGGAACTTACTTACTTGGTGGTATGGTATTCCCTCTTCTTCTTCACATACTTTAATTGGAGGTTTTGCAGGTGCAGCTATTGCGCATGCACTCATGCTTAAAGGAATCGATTATTCTTGGGCTAAAATAGTAGACAGCGACACAATCATAAAAACAGTTTTATTTATATTCTTAGCGCCCATTATAGGTATCATAATATCTATTTTTATATCCGTGGTAACCATTATGCGGAATTTATGGTGGCGGTTTGCCATTATAATTATTGCCACTGCTGGTACTGTGCTATTGTTTGATAAATTTGAAGACACTAAAATAAAAGAGAACGTTCAAAAGTTCTATAGCATAGATAAATACCAAAAAGAAATTGCCACTATTAAAGGTGATCTTAAAAATAAACAAGGCAATGCTGAATTGCTATCGGCCTTGCAATTGAATGAAGGAAAATTAGAAAAGGCTAACGCTTCATATAATAATTTAGTACCCTATTTGTCTGATTTTGATAATTCCTCAGCGGATAAAATTGCAAGCATTGCAAAAGATAGTGGCTGGTTAAAAAATGTGGCAGTTAGCAAATTAAAAGATGACGTTAGAAACGCAAACGATTTTTTAGTAGTAGAAGCAAAATCGGCAGAAGATAAAGAGGCAAAAGCAATTTACGTTATTGCAAAAGATAAAACAGAAGAATATAAAGAGCCTTTAAAATTATACTTAGAAGGTACTATTAGCCTGGACTCAGCTTTAACAATTGTAAATAGTATTTACCCTATTGCCGATAAAAATATAGAAAAGGTAAAAGCAAAAATAACCAAATTCAATATTGAAAAAACTTTTGGAAGTGAAATTGACAAAGCAGATAATTCAGTAATTGTATACGGTATTATTGGTGCTTCTATTTTATTTATGATCATTTATTTGTATGTAGAGAAAATAAAAACGCCTACAGCTCGTACCGTTGCTTATATGTTTAAAAAATTACAGTTGTTTAGTTCGGCAGCCTTCAGTATTGGACATGGTGGTAATGATGCTCAAAAGGTGATGGGTATTATTGGTGCTGCACTAATTGCCAATGGAAGCATGCAAGACTTTAGTCAATTACCAGATTGGGTTCCAGTTTCTTGTTATTTAGCTATTGGCTTAGGTACCATGAGTGGTGGTTGGAAAATTATAAAAACAATGGGTTCTAAAATTACCAAGGTAACCCCACTTGAAGGAGTAGCTGCTGAAACAGCGGGTGCATTCACTTTATTTTTTACAGGTCAAATGGGTATACCCGTTTCAACTACACATACCATTACAGGATCTATTATTGGAGTAGGTGCTACTAAACGTTTAAGTGCCGTAAGATGGGGTGTAACCACCAACCTATTATGGGCATGGATTTTAACTATTCCAGTAAGTGGTGTACTGGCAGCTGTTACCTATTTTATTGTACATTATTTTTATAAATAGATGTTTATAATAATTTAAATGAGTAATAATTATTTTTATATACTTTTTTAAAAATATTACTACAAAATATTACTACAAAAAAGCCCCGATAAATCGGGGCTTTTTTTATAATTAGAATAGGCAGTAAATAATTATATATATTTTAAAAATTAATACTAGAAAGTTTATTTCGGTTGTATAGCATGAATTTTAGTTTGTCTTCCATCGATATAGTCAAATCGTGTTCCACTAAAATAACCATTCTGTTCTAGTGCTACTTTCACTGGCTTGTCCCAACCTGTTAATGTATGTGTTGCATTTAATTCAATGGAGTAACAGGTATTGGCCTTCATCGTGTAATCGCCAGAACCTGGTACACCATTTTGGAAATCCCACATGCCAATGGTCGTGCCTGCTGCATGGCCATGAAACCCAATAGGATGCGTGTATATACTTGGATTAATACCAGCAGCCTTCGCATTGGTTAAGGCTTGCTTTAAAATTTCATTACCCGATTTGCCCAATGCGAATTCATTGGTTAGAAAATCTTGCAATTGATTCGTTTTAGTAAAGGCCGCTTGCAAGGTAGCAGGTACTTCTTTTTCTGAAGGCAGTAAAACATAGGCATGTTCTTGTACATCTGAATTTAATCTTAAATAAGTAATTCCAAAATCGACATGTAAAAAATCGCCTGGTCTAATCACATTATCTTTTTCATTACTTACTCTTCTTTGAATTTCTATAGAAGGATGAAACCATGTTATAAGCCCAATGTCACTTAATTTTTGTCTAAACCACCAAACTAAATCCTGCGAGGTAGTTACATTAGGCTTTATCACTTTATTACTAAAACCTTCCTTAATAATAGCATGTGTAATGTTTAATATGCTTGGATACAATTGCATTTCTTTTTCTGTTCTAGTTTCTAACCAACTTACCCCTAAAGGTTCTGCTGAAACTACCTTTGCTTGCTCGCTTGCACTTAAGCTTTGCATGAATTCTAGATACTCTGTATGATCTAAGCCATCGGCATGTCCATAATCGGCAGAAGTATTAATGCCAATTTTATTTGGGTTTAGCTTTCTCAATAAAGCAGCCAAGGCATCCCACTGATTAGGGAAAGCCGCAACATCCCAAGCGGCAGCAATTTCTGTACCCACTGCATACCTGGCTATTGCAAACTTTTCAGTAGTATTTTTTTCCTTGTTTCTATAAAACACTAGCATAGTTCTACGACGCGCTGCTATCCACTCCGCTGGTAGCATGGTTCTTAAAATAGGGTCTTCATTATACTCTCTTGTTATAATTACCCAGCAATCCATATTGGCACGATCCATTAAAGTGGGTAGTAAATTATTAAAACGATCTGCTAATAATTCATTGACAATACTTGCTTGCGCTCGCACCGTTTTCACTTGGGCAGTAGCAGTTATAAAAGGGGCGCCTACCAATAATAGTAATGTGAGTAGGAATAGAATTTTACGCATCGGATAAATTTGAATTATGATAAAATAGGTTCAACGAAAAACTGAATAACTAAATTAACTACTAAATTTGCAAATATGGTTTTTTTAAGAAAAAATATGCTGGCAATTTTGGTTTTGGCATACAGCACTGTTACGGGACAGGATACAAGCTATACCCAGCTGACCACTATTGTGGTATCTGCCAACAAGTTGAAAGAGAAAAGAATAGAATCGCCTGTGGCCATTTCCATACTATCTCCCAAAACTGTTGATGAGGCGAAAGCGCAAAGAATTGATTTTCTATTGAATAAAGTAAGTGGTGTCTATATGCCTACCATTGGTAATGAACAACATATGATGTCCATAAGACAACCCATTTCCTTGAAAGGTCTTTATTTATATTTAGAAGATGGCATGCCCATTAGAACCAGTGGCTTATTTAGCAGCAATGCCCTTATTGAAATGAATAGCAGCAATATTCATAGTATTGAAATTATTAAGGGCCCTGCCTCTGCCCTCTATGGTGCTGAAGCTATTGGAGGCGTGGTGAATATATTAACTACCCCCGTTCCTAGTAAAGCCGATGCTTTTATAAGTACTCAAATAACCAATACAGGTTTTAAAAAATTGGATTTAAGTTGGGGTGCTCCCACCAAAACAGGTGGCTGGATGATTAGTGCTGCTTTCACGGATCAAAAAAATGGTATTACCGAGTACAGCGATTTTAATAAAAAAGCCTTAAGTGTTAAAAGAACTTTTAGAGTCAACGAAAAATTAAAGGGATATCAAAACCTTCAATACATTAATTACTATACACAAATGACAGGCTCCTTAGATAGTATTAAATTTTTTCAGAAAAATTTTGGCTCGCAGCAAAGCTTCACCTTTAGAAAAATTGATGCCTTAAGGTTTCGACAAAACCTTGACTACAACTGGAATACGCATTCAAACACGACCTTCAATTTCATGTATCGAAATAATACCATGGACCAAAATCCTGCCTATTTAATAGCCTCTACTGCTAACGCTACTAAATTTAAAGGCCAGGTAAATAGTAATCATTTCGATGCCTATGTATTAGACCTTCAACATATATGGAGCATTCCACTGCTAAGCAGTAAAATAATGTTAGGTGGCTACTGGGATATAACCAATCAAAATTTAATAGCAAACTATATAGATATTGTAAAAGATACCAGCATTGGCAAATTCACAAAATATACTTATCCAATTAGGGATTCACTTATTACCAATTACAATACCCAAATTAGTAATAAAGCCATTTACTTTAATTATATCGCCAATTTGAATAAAGCTATTCGCTTGAACATGACCATGCGCTACGATAATTTCGAATACCTTTTTAATAACCTGCTTCCCATTGGAACGCCTTCTGCCAATAATAATTTTACACAGTTCACACCTAAATTAGGGCTTACTTATAACCAAAGAAAATGGGGTGGTTATTTAAATTATAGCAAAGGTTTTGTGCCTCCTCAAATAACCGAGATATACAATGCCATTAGAGTACCTTATTTATTACCTCAAAATTTTTCGAATATAGAAATAGGTTCTTGGTATCAAAGTAAAAAAATAAGCGCTGAAATTTCTATTTATTCTTTACAAGGCAAGAACGAAATTATTTCGGTAAGACAAACCGATGGCGTCAATTTAAATCAAAACTCGGGTGCTACAAGCCATATGGGTATTGAATATCAGGTACGCTATCAATTAGCGCCTTCTATGGAAATTAGCCTTAATGGTACTAATACACGTCATAAATATTTAAATACCAGTATTAAAGGCGTAGATGTAAGTGGTAAACAAATGAATGCGGCACCCAACTTATTCAATAATATATCTTTTAACTGGAAGCCTACTAAACTAATACGCAGTTCGCTTGAATGGATACACCAATCGGCTTATTATATGGATGAAACCAATACTACGCGTTATCCTGGCTTTAATTTATTGAATGCTAGGTTTGGACTTCAATTGAAGAAATCAGAAATTTGGTTGAATGTATTAAACCTTACCAATACTTATTATTCTACCATGGCTACCAAAAACTTTAGTGTAAAAGGAAGCAGCGCTTATTCTTATTATTTAGGAGAACCCAGGGCTATTACCATTGGTTGGAAATGGTATATAATAAAATAAGAAGCTTTTTGGGCTTCTTATTTTATTCATACAATGTATAGTGATAGTATAAAATTTATTGATTCATTCTAATTCTCATACCTCCCATTCCACCGCCTCTTTGCATGTCTTCCATAATTTTTTTCATACTCTCTGCAAATTGAGCACGATTCATTTTATCTCCTTTAGTAGGTTGCTTTAATTCTTTAGCAGCATATTTAGCTGTAAACTCAGTCGCAGTAATAACATTCCCGCCATTATCACTATCTACTTCTAAGATAGCACCAGGTAAGCCCGCATAAGCATCAGGACCCACTGACACAGGAATAGATTCTGTATACCAAACTACTAATTCAATTTCTTTTGGTTTTACAGGGGCTGTTGTATCTGTGTTATTTCTATTTCTTCCACCACCAAAACGCATATTCATTTGTTGTGGGACAATCATAGTAGTAGCTTTTTTACAAACAAACTTTGCGATGGTTTTAGTTTCTTCCGATAATTTCCATTTATTAGGCTTTAAGGAATCTACAATTAAAAATTCTTTCTCAAATAAAGAACGAGACTCGTATTGCATTTGATTAGGGATATCTGTAAAAGTGGCTGTTTCAGGCATTCTAAAAGCAAAACGCATACCCCCTCCACCACCGCCACCGCTATTAGCGAATGGGTCTGGCGCTTCTTCCTCTACGATGGTTTTAAACATACTTGCTTGCTCGTTAAATAAAAGTTCAAACTTATCTGTTCTAAACTCAGGAATACGAGCCCTCATTTCAGGATCGGTAATCATTTTATGCATGTTCACCTTTCTTTCAAAAATGAGCTTGCCTTCTTTTACTTGAGCGAAAGCACTTGTAAAAGCTACAAGCATTACTGTTAGTGCTAAGAATATTTTACGCATATTGTTTATTTTAAAAATTGTATTTTAATAAAGATAATTAATTCATACGAATCATCACATTTCTAGGACCACCGCCGCCCAAACCCGACTTTTGTAAACTATATACAAAGCTTACTAAGAAGTACTGGTTAATTACATTGTACTGTTGGTCAACGATTTGGTTCTGCGATACGTTTCGGCTAATACCTGCATTTTTATTCAATAAATCAAAGGCACTCACTCTTAATTCCGCTTTTTTGTTCTTCATGAAAAACTTAGAGAAGCTGGCATTCCAAATAGGAATAGAAGTATTAAACCCAGCAGCTCTTCCAGAATTAATAGTATAGGTAAAGCTTTGATTGAGTAAAAAGTTTTTAGGCAGGTAATTATTCATCTCGGCACTAAACACCTTTGTTAAAAAGTTGGTATTTAAACCTGCGTTAATGGCGTTATTGGTATTACTATAAGAATACCTAGTAGAAAAATCGATATCAACAACTTCATCTAATTGAAAGTTATAGGATAAAGAGGGTCCAATAGATTTAGTAACAATGGTATTTAATAAAGCATTTACATAAGATATATTATTACTTAACCCACCATTTATTCCAAAATTCATTCTTGAATATATTTTCTTTAATCCAAAACCATAGTTTACACTACCATTCACGCGGTAAGCGCCATTCACGTTCACAGGTTTTGATAAAATAACTCTAGTAGGTAAGACACTATCATAGTTCACTATCGTATTATTGGTAGTAGAGGCGTTCAAATTTGCAAAGAAATTACGGCCTGATATAATTTTAGAAGAGAAGAAACGCATATTTAAATTATGTACATAACTTCTTTTCAAATCGGGATTACCAATAGTTTGTCTATTGATATTGCTTTGATCCAATACCGGTTGTAACTGCGTTAAGGAAGGTTGATTGGTTGAAGTACGGTAATTAATATTCAAGTTCTTCGTTTGAGAAAAATTGTATTGATACGTAGCAGTTGGTAAGATATCCTTAAAGTTTTGATTCAATTTTGTATTGGCACTTATATTCTCTCCTACTAATTGGGCCTTTTGCAAACTAAAGCCTGTAGAGAAATTATACTTTTTTTGATTGGTTCTAAAATTTAAACCTCCCCCACTATAGGTGTACTCACTATTAAATTCATTGGTAAGCCTTTTATTTAATTGATCATAGGCATCCGTATCTGCATTCTTATCATATACCTTTCTACTTGTCTTGCCAATACTTTGACTTAAATAAGCATTGAATTCAAGTAATGATTTTTTACCCAAGGGCTCGGTATACACTACATTGGCTGAATAGGAAAGAGTATTGCCTTTTCTAATATTTTGTTGGTCTAAGATGGAGTCTTTTAACAAGACGCCGCCAGTTCCGTAAATGAATTGATCGGTAAATTGAGTTCCTTTGGCGTTAGACTCGTTATAACTATTGGTAATGGTAGAAGAAATGGTACGACCCTTTTTTGCAAACTTTTTTCTTAATAATAAATTACTAGCCGCATTGCTTGCATCGGTTACACTAGTGGATGCAGAACGCGTCGCATTGGTTTTAGTTTTAAAAGCGTCAGGTAAAAAAGTTTCGGTAGTATCATAAGACTCAGAACTCCCATTTTGCCTACCTATACTAGGCGTAAACTTATAAGAGAAGGTTTCTGAAACTGTTTGATCAAGAGTGCTACCATAGTTTTGTTGTTGGTTTCTAGTAACAGATCTTGAATTGGAGGTTCTGTTAAATAAATTACCTGGCGTTAAATTTTGTGTAAATGAATTACTATTATTATTACGCTCCACGTCGTTCAATGAAAAATTAGCATTGAAATTTGTTTTCTTATTATTAAATAAATTCGAATAATTACCGCCACCAGAAAACGTGGTAGCCACTCCTTGTGCATTGTTGTCGGTACCGCCGCCGCCGCCAAAATTAAGTGTTATACCACCGCCCCCGCCTGGTCTTCCACCACCACCGCCAGAAAAATTAGCAATGTCTCTACTTGAAAACCCTTGTCTATTGGTATTATTAGCAGTTCCTATTAAGGAGTATTGTTCGTCATTATTTAATCTATTCCAATTGCCTTGTCCATCATACCTACTTGGCGTGCCTGCGCCTCCTGTTAATTTTCCAAAATTGGATTGGTTTCTATCTTTCTTTACTTTTAAATTTATCGCCGTCTCTTCTGTTCCATCATCAATACCTGTAAACATGGCTTGGTCCGATTTACGATCATAAACTTGTATTTTATCAATTGCATCTGCAGGTAAATTCTTAGTGGCCATTTTAGGATCTCCAGTAAAAAATTCTTTTCCATTCACAAATACCTTGGTCACCGTTTTTCCATTCACCGTAATACCACCCGATTTATCTACTTCAATGCCTGGCATCTTTTTTAATAAATCTTCTACCACTGCATTGGGTGGTGTTTTAAAATTTTCTGCATTGAATTCTATAGAGTCGCCATTAATAACGACTGGAGGCCTGCGTGCAGTAACAGTAACTGTTGACATTTTACTAGCATCTTCTAAATAAATATTATTAAGATTCAATACAGGAGTAGTGCCTGTTTTAAAAGCAAACCATTGTTGTTGATAGCCTACATAAGAAATAGATAATAAATATTTTCCAGCGGGTACATTCTTAATATTGAAAAAACCATCCTCATTGCTTCTAGTAAAACTGACTAAAGAGGAGTCCTGTGAGCGTACCAAAGAAATAGTAGCATAAGGCAGGGCTCTTTTAGCGGCACTATCCATTATCGTCCCCTCAATTTGAATATTTTGAGCAAAGGATACATAAGTCATTAATAGTAAGCTATTTAGAATAAGAAGCCTGAGCACACTGGTTTTTTTCATATTTGTAAAATTACGATTACATTCGTAAATAGGCCAATTTTAGGCCCATTTTGCTTGGTTTTTATATAAAAAACGGCATTTATTGATAAACGGCAATTGAAAGGCAAATTTGGCTTCCATTTTTTCACCTATTTAGCTAACTTTCAAAAAAATTACCAATGAGAAAATATACAATTACCTCTGTTTTGAGTTGGATGCTTTTAATGATGTTTGGTTTAACCAACAGCTATGCACAACCAAAAACAAATGCTGTAAAAGACAGCACTAATTTTACAAGCTATAAAGGTATGCCCCTAAAAGCTACACGCGCCATTGCTATGAAAACAAGCGAAGGCACTTGGACTTCTTTAGCTATTAGCCCAGATGGAAAAACTATTTTGTTTGATTTAATGGGAGATATTTATAGTATGCCTATTGAAGGCGGTAAAGCAACTGCCATTACAAAGGGATTGGCTTATGACAATCATCCTAGCTATAGCCCAGATGGAAAAAGAATTTTATTTATTTCTGATAGAGGTGGTGCAGAAAATTTATGGTATATAGATATTGCTAAAAAAGATACAATTGCTTTAACAGAAGATCAAAATCAAAATTTTCCAGGGGCTGTGTATACGCCCGATGGTAATTATATAGTGTACACCAAAGGAAGAAGAAATACAAAATTGTATTTAATGCATAAAAATGGAGGCGCGGGTACTTCTTTAATTTCTTTACCAGCAAATTTAAAAACAATTGATCCTGCAGTAAGTGCAGATGGAAGATATATTTATTATTCTGCAAGAATGGGTGCATGGAACTACAATGCCATGTTGCCTCAGTATAGCATTGGTGTTTACGATAGAGATAAAGGAACCACGCGTACTATTGCTTCAAGATACGGCTCTGCTTTCACGCCGGTACTTTCTAAAGATGGCAAGTGGATGGTCTACGGAACAAGATTTGAAGATAAAACAGGGCTAGTAAAACGTAATTTAAACACTGGTGAAGAAACATGGTTGGCCTACCCTGTGCAAAGAGATGATCAAGAATCAATTGCGGTATTAGGCGTATTACCTACGATGACTTTCACACCTGATAGTAAAAATTTATTAGCTTCTTATGGTGGAAAAATTCATAGCATTGATATTGAAACAGCTGCTCAAAAAGAAATTAGCTATACAGTAGATGCCTCTATTGAAATGGGACCTGAAGTACTTTTCAAATACCCTATTAAAGATACCAGTGCTGCACAAGCCACTCAAATTAGAGATGCGGTTCCTTCAGCGGATGGAAAAAAATTAGCCTTTACAGTATTGAATAAATTATATGTAATGGACTATCCGAATGGAACGCCTAAAAAATTAACTAAAAATAATTTTACAGAAGCGCAACCTATTTGGAATGCTAATGGCAAGACCATTTATTTTGCTACCTGGTCTGAAAAAGGGGGAAGTATTAGAAGTATTGATCTTGCATCAGGCACTGAGACAACACTTACTAAAGAAAATGCTTTATACCAAGGCCTATCCATCAATCCAGCAGGTAATAGACTTGTATTTAACAGAACCTCTGTTCAAAAATTTAAAGACTCAAAAGACCCTACTTATAACGATGATGAAGATGAACTATGTTGGTTAGACTTAAATAATGGAAGTATTCATGTTATTGATAAAGCCAACGGACGCGGCAATGCTCATTTTGTAAATGGCGAAGACCGTATTTATTTAAATAAATATGGTAAATTAACTTCTATTCAATGGGATGGTGGAGATGAAAAAGAAATTGTAAAAATTACGGGCATTACTACTTTTGGTAGCATTCCGCAACACAAAGGAAAGCCTGTTGCAGATATTTTAGATTTAGATGAAAACGATGAAGATGCCGCTAAAGAAAATAATCCTGCTTCAAGTGCGAATACTATTTTAATGTCTCCCTTAGGTAAAGCGGCTATTGCACAAGTGAATAATAATATTTACTATATCACTATTCCACAAGCTGGTAAATTAGTAGAGATTTCTGTTGCAGATGCGAAGAGTGCAGCCTTCCCTAGTAAACTCTTAACAGAGATGGGCGGCGAGTTTCCAAGCTGGGAAGCCAATGGTAAAATTGTACACTATAGTTTAGGCGCTGCACATTTTACTTATGATATAGACGCTTCTTATGCATTTGATGATAGTTTAGCCATGGCTAAAAAAGCAGAAGCCGCTATTAAAAAAGATACCACTATTAAAGACAGTACTAAAAAAGTAGATATAGCAAAGAAAGCTGAAAAGAAAGAAGATCCTAAATACAAGGCCACTGAAAATTGGGTGAAAGTATTTTATGAAAAAGATATGCCTAACTCACATATTTTATTAACCAATGCAAGAATTATTACAATGAAAGGTGATGAAGTCATTAGCAGAGGAGATATTTATATTGTGAATAATAGAATTAAAGCCATTGGTAAAACGGGTAGTTTAAAAGTAGCCAGTAATACAGAGAGAGTAAATGTATCGGGCAAAACAATTGTTCCTGGTTTTATAGATACACATGCTCATATGTGGCCAAGCTGGGGCATTCATAAAACACAGGCTTGGGTATATGCAGCCAACCTTGCCTATGGTGTGACTACAACACGTGACCCACAAACAGCCACTACCGATGTATTAACTTATAGCGATATGGTTGATGCAGGTATGATGGTAGGACCAAGAGTGTATTCAACAGGACCTGGTGTAGGTTATTGGGCTTACAACTTAAAAGATTCAGCACAAGCAGAATCGGTATTAAGTCAGTACAGCAAATACTATAATACAAAGTATATTAAAATGTATTTAGTAGGTAATCGTAAACACAGACAATGGGTAATACAAGCTGCAAAAAATCAACAATTAATGCCCACCACTGAAGGTGGTCTTGATTTCAAATTAAACATGACTAATTTATTAGACGGCTATCCTGGACATGAGCACTCTATTCCTATTTATCCTCTGTACAATGATGTAGTGAAAACAATTGCTTATTCTAAAATGGCAGTTACCCCTACCTTACTTGTTTCTTATGGTGGGCCATGGGCAGAAAACTATTATTACGAAAATGAAAACCCATATAGCAATGAGAAGCTGCAATACTTTACGCCTTATGAAGAGTTAGCCGATAAATCGCGTCGTCGTGCTACATGGTTCTTACCAGAAGAACATGTATTCCAAAAACATGCAAAGAGTATGAAAAAAATTGTAGAAGAAGGAGGACTTGCAGGTATTGGAAGTCATGGTCAATTACAAGGACTGGGTTATCATTGGGAACTATGGTCTATGCAATCTGGTGGCATGCGTAATATAGATGCTTTGAAAACAGCTACTATTTTAGGCGCTGCTGGATTGGGATTAGACAAAGACTTAGGAAGTTTAGAAGTAGGCAAATTAGCGGATTTAATTATTTTAGATAAAAACCCATTGGATAATATACGCAATACCAACTCGATAGATTTAGTTATGAAAAACGGTCGCTTATATAATGGTAATACATTAGATGAAGTGAAGACGGGTAAACATAAATTAGACCGTTCCGAGTGGTTAGATAAAAAACCAATTAAAAACACAAAGGTAGAAGATTAATCAAAAATTAATGTTAAGTTTAAATACTAAAAAACAATTCTTATGAAAAACTCAAGAAGAAAATTTATACAAAACGCATCGCTTGCTATTATGGGTGCTAGTTTAAAACCAAGTGCTTTGTGGTCTAGTACCAATCATGTAGCTAGTAAAAATTTAATTGGTGTTCAATTGTATTCAGTGCGTGCAGAGATGAAAACAAACCCAATGGAAACCTTAACGGCTTTATCCAAAATGGGATTTGAATATGTTGAACATGCAAATTATATGAACAGAAAATTCTACGGATGGACAGCTACAGAATTTAAAAAAGTATTGGAGGGTCTAGGTTTAAAAATGCCTAGTGGTCATACTGTGATGGGCACTATTCATTGGGATAATACCAAGAAGGATTTTACCGATGCCTGGAAGCGCACTGTTGAAGATGCGGCTATTGTAGGACAAGAATATGTAATAAGCCCTTCAATGGATAATAAATTAAGAAGTACTTACGATGGTTTAATGCAACAAATAGACGCATTCAATAAGTCGGGTGAATTGTGTAAAGCAAGTGGTATGAAATTTGGATACCATAATCACGATTTTGAATTTAAAGAAAAATTGAATGGTACTTTAATGTATGATCTCATCTTACAACATACCGATCCTAATTTAGTAGTACACCAATTAGATTTTGGAAATATGTATGGCGCAGGAGCAAGGGGTGATGAATGGATTAATAAATATCCAGGTCGTTTCCAATCATTGCACGTTAAAGATGAAATTAAAGCAGAAAAAGGAGAGATGAATGATGGCTATGAAAGCACTATTTTAGGGGAAGGCGTGGTAGATCCTAAAGCCATTGCCTTACTTGCTAAAAAAATTGGAGGAGCACACCATTTTATCATTGAACAAGAGTCTTATCAAGGCTTAGCACCATTAGATTGTGTGAAAAGAGATTTAGCAATAATGAAAACTTGGGGTATCTAAACTACCTCCTTGTACAAAAAGCACAAACCCCAAAAGTTTGTGCTTTTTTTTGCTTAAATTTAATTCAATATATCAATTAGCTTTTATGAAAAATACGCATTATACAAAAAGTACTCAGCATACAAAAAATACCAACAGTAGAATGAGGCTCCTACCTTACATCTGTTGTATAGTCATATTACTAACTAGCTCTTTAATAAGCAAGGCGCAAAAATATAGTGCTAGCGAAATAGCAAGGTGGGAACAACATGCAAAACAAATTACTATTATAAGAGACGAATGGGGTATTGCACATGTATATGGAAAAACTGACGCTGACGCTGTATTTGGTTTAATGTATGCACAAAGCGAAGAGAATGTAGGACAGATAGAATTGAACTATTTAGAAATGTTAGGTCGTACTGCTGAAGTAAAAGGTAGTGCGGCTATTTATGAAGACTTAATGATGCGCCTTATTCAAGATAGTATAGATGCCATAAATGATTATAATAAAAGCCCTGTTTGGTTTAAAAAATTATTAGAAGCACATGCCGATGGACTAAATTATTATTTATACAAACATCCTGAAGTACAACAAAAAGCCATTCAGTATTATAAACCCTGGTATCATTTAATGTGGACAGACGGAAGTGTTTCTCCTACTAAAACAGGTGGCATCAAAAAAGAACAGGTGGCTTCTTTTTACGGACAAATGCCAGGCGCAGAAAAATTAGTGGTGCAAAATACCGAAGAGCCTTATGCCTTAGAAGAAAAAATACAAAAAGGTTCTAATGGTTTTGCGATAGCACCTCAGCATAGTAAAAATGGAAATGCAATGTTATATATTAATCCGCATGTGCCTTTTTATTTTAGATCAGAAATGCATATGGTGAGTGAAGAAGGCTTAAATGTATATGGAGCCGTTACTTGGGGGCAAATGTTTATTTATCAAGGCTTCAATGAGCATCTAGGTTTTATGCATACCAGTGGCTATGCCGATGTAGCCGATGTGTATGAAGAAAAAGTAGCTAAAAATAAAACAGGCTGGGTATCGCATTATGAACAAGGTCTTCAACCCATTAAAGAAAGAAATATTCCTATTCAGTATTTAGAGGAAGGTCAAATAAAAACAAAATCATTCCTTACTTATCGCACATTACACGGCCCCGTGATGGGATCTAAAAATGGCAAGTGGTTAAGCTTACAAGAAAATAATCGTTCTTTAAATGCCTTAATGGAATGTTGGACCAGAACCAAGGCTACTAATTTAAAAGAGTATCAAACAGCCTTATCCTTACTAGGTAATAATAGTAATAACACGGTGTACGCCGATGCCGATGGCTCTATTGCTTACTGGCATGGTAATTTTATTCCTAAAAGAAATACGAATTATGATTATAGTGTGCCTGTAGATGGTTCTATTAAAGCCACTAATTGGATAGGCGCGCATGCATTAAATGAAATTGTACAAAGTATTAACCCCGCTAATGGTTGGTTACAAAATTGTAATGCCACCCCCTTCACAGTGGCTGGTGCATATAGTCCAAAAGAAAAAGACTATCCTCATTATATGGCACCCGATGGTGAGAATGGACGCGGTATAAACGCTGTTAATTTATTAAGTAAAGTAGATAAAATTTCCTTAGAGGAATTAATTCAATTGGGATACAATAAACATTTATCTGCTTTTGATATTCTACTGCCTTCTTTTATGGCGTATACAAAAACCATTGGTTTAAATGAAAGAGAGAGCAAAGCAATTAATTATTTAGCTAATTGGAATGGGGATGCGGGCATTAGTTCTGTGGCTACTACTATTGCGATTGAATGGGCCAACAATTGGTCTAAAGAAATTCCCCCGGCCACGACAGAAGAAGCCACTACTCAAATTATAAAAAAATATGAGCAGATGGTGAACAGTGTTTCGAATGAAAAAAAATTAGCGCTCTTAAATGCGTCATTAGATCAATTAGAAAAAACTTATGGGAACTGGGAAATTCAATGGGGTGATTTAAATAGATACCAAAGAGTAAACCCAGGAGAAAAATTTAATGACAATGCGCCTAGTATAGCGGTGGCACAAACATCTTCTAAATGGGGCTCCCTGCCTGCTTTTGAGAGCAGACGATATGATAATACTTTAAAGCGTTATGGTTATTCTGGTAATAGTTTTATTGCGGCTGTGAGTTTTGGAAAAAAATTAGAAGCGAAAACAATTATTACGGGAGGTCAAAGTCGTTTTGCGAATTCAAAACATTTTACCGACCAGGCCCAAAAATATATTGATGGCGATTTTAAAACCATACATTTTTATAAAGAAGATGTTTTAGCACATGAAGTCACATCATATAAACCAGGGTTCTCTAAATAATGATCGTATAGTTTTGACATAAAGGCCAGTTTCACCAAGCCTGCTAAATTTTTTACTTCTAGTTGTTGCATCATTTTTGTACGGTGCCCTTCAATAGTGCGTTTGCTATGGCCCACTTCATACGCTATTTGTTTGCTAGAAGCCTCTTCGCAAATGCGTACTAAAATATATTTATCATAAGTATGTAGCTGATGTACTTTCTCTGTTAGCTTTATTTTATCCATACGGTTTACCATATTAAATACCTTATCGGCAATTCTATGACAGAAATAAATTTTTTGAAGCCTGGCCATTTCTAGTGCTTTGGACCATTCTTGCTTGGAAACATTGCGTGCCACTATTACCGATATGCCATTATCTATTAATTGATATAGATGAGCGTCGTCTTGTTCATTAAAGACCACCATTACGCCCATTCTTTTTTTAATCTCTTTTATTTGATGCATAGTGGATGCATCTCCAAAATGAAACATGGCACTATCAACCACTAAGACCATGGGTAAGACCTGTTTGGTTTTATCATAGGCAATATAACCAGTTAAATCCTCTATACTTTTAATGATATGATAGCCCATTAACCGTGGATTGTCTTTGATAAGTAAGCTAGATCCCATTGCATACACAATTTGTTTATCACAAATGATTACTTGAGTTTGCATCTTTTATAAAATTTTAATGTAATGGCAATTAACTAAATATTGTATAACATATTGATATACAAGTAACTATATTATACAAAAGGCTTTTAATTGCATTGTGATTTATCCCATTGAAGTATTTTCGAAATGAGCATGAAGTAAGATGTTTTTATAGGCTATAGTAGTTATTAAATTAATACCTATAATAATTTGCTAGTATTATATATTTTATAACTTCATTGAATATTATACTAACATATACTAACCCTCTAAAACTGCGTTGACAAACATTCGTAACTTATTTTACCCTTTTGTTCCAGTAGGACATTTGAAAGTTTGGGTCTTAGCTCCCGCCTTGGATAATCCAGATCCGAACTTAGCATACTATTATGATTTTAGTCAAAGCATAGAAGAATATACGCGCGTATTTGAACAACTAGACCTTCCTTGGAAATGGCAGCCCGTTACTTTAGAAAATTATAAAATGATTGTGCAAGAAATTGCACATGAAAGAGAAAAAGGAATTCATTTTCCAGTAGTATTAAATTTATGTGACGGAGATGAAATTAATGGAGCCCCCGGTGTTTCCGTTATTAAAGCATTAGATGCAAAACAATTAGTGTATACAGGTGCCAATGATTATTTCTACGATATCACTACTTCTAAAATTCCCATGAAAAAAGCCTTTGATTTAGCAGGCGTGGCCACACCGAAATGGGAAGCTATTAGAGATAATAATATTAATGCAAAAGAAATTATTAAAAAATTAGGTAGCCCTTTAATTGTAAAGCCTGCTGTCTCTGGTGGTAGCCTTGGTGTGGGTGTGAAAAATGTAGTAGAGACAGAACATGAATTAGAAACACAATTATCAAAAATGTTTGAAGGATACAGAGGATGGAATTTATCTTCAGATGGTATTGTGGCAGAGTCCTTTGTAGAAGGCCCTGAATATACAGTGATGATAGTGGGAAGCCATACCCATCCTGAGTATGCAAAGATATACCCTCCGGTAGAAAGAGTCTTTCATGCCTCCCTTCCTGAAAAAGAAAAGTTTTTATCCTTTGATAGATTATGGGAAATTTATGAAGAAGAAACCCCTATGCCAGAAGATGAAAATTTTTATCAATACCAATTAGGGGATGAATCTATTCAAATGGCTGTTCAAAAAGTTTCTTGGGATGCCTATGTCGCTTGTAATGGAACTGGTTATACAAGAGTAGACGTACGTATAGATAATAAAACAGGCGAAGCCTATGTTTTAGAAGTAAATGCGCAGTGTGGTATTAGTGAAGATGAAAATTTTACCTCTATTGGTGCCATTTTACGTTATGCCAACCAAAGTTTTACAGAATTAGTGATTCATATTATTAATGACGCATTCGCTAGAAGAAAAAAATAATTTTATGCGCCCCCTTCCCACTATTCATAATGCTGACAGTTTCAAAGATTTAAAAATTTGTGTACTACAGCCAGACTACTCTACTTCAGAAGTCGATTATCAATACTACGATCCTAAAAGAGATCTTTCTTCCATTATGCCTGAAGCGCATATAGATCATGTTTTTTTAAATAAGCTTACGACCTATCAACAATTAAAAGAACTCAAAGAAAAAAATTACGATATCTATATTAATTTATGTGAAGGTTATTTAGAATGGAAAGTACCTTCTATAGATGTGATTATGAGTTTGGATTTATTGGGACTACCCTATACAGGACCTAGCGCCAATTTATACGACCCCCCTAAAACTATTATGAAGTATTTGGCCTTCTGCGAAGATGTCAAAACACCAGCCCATATTCATATAGAGTCAGAAGCCGATATAGCCCAGCTTCCAGGTAATTTACAATTTCCTTTATTTGTAAAACCTGCCAAGGCGGGTGATAGCCTAGGGGTAGACAATGCTTCCAAGGCTAATAATACTAGCGATTTAGTAACCAAGGTAAAAAGCATTCTAGCAGAATTTGGTGCTGCCTTGGTGGAAGAGTATATTGATGGCCGTGAATTCACGGTATTAGTTTCTGCTAATGCAGATGGTAAAACTTGTACCAGCTTTGTACCCGTTGAATATATTTTCCCTGAAGGTTTTAGTTTTAAAACTTACGCTTTAAAAACTTCTGAACTGCATCCTACTGCTAATATTCCAGTAACCGATCCTAGTTTAGCTAATAGATTAAAAAATATTGCCGAGCAAGTTTTTATGTCTTTCAATGGAGTAGGTTATGGAAGAATGGATTTTAGAATGAATGATAAAGGAGAACTATTTTTTCTTGAAATAAATTTTACTTGTTCTGTGTTTTATGCCCAAGGCTATGAAGGTTCTGCAGATTATATTTTACTACACGATGGGGCAGGCCAGCGTGGGTTCTTAGAAAGAATTATTATTGAAGGCATGGCGCGTTATAGAAGAAAAGAAAAAGTATATAAAATTAAAGGCAATGCCATTTCTGGTTATGGTATATATGCGAAATGGGATTTACCAAAAGGCACTATTTTATTTCAAGGGGAAGAAAAAGCACAACGTATAGTCACCAAAAAATTTGTAGATGAAAATTGGGACGAAAGAGAAAAATTAAATTTCAGAAGATACGCCTATCCAATTAGTAAGGATGTATATATATTATGGGACTTGCAGCCCGAAGAATGGTCTCCTCAAAACCATCACTGCGATGCCAACTGTACTTATATTGGTTTAAATGTAGTTATTAATAAAGCAGTTCAAAAAGGAGAAGAGCTTACCTTGGATTATGGTAGCTTTTTAGATGAAACCATGGAACCTTTTAACTGTAATTGTGGTGCTGCTAATTGTCGCGGCCTTATTAAAGGAACTACAGGCAATAAAATTTAGTAGTAGCCTAGTATCGCATAGTTTTTTTTATTATATTCATAGTAACGATTGCTTACTTTAAAACCAGTATATGAAAAAACAATTACTTGTACTAGCCTGCTTATTGGCATACACCCAATTTGCATCAGCACAAAAGAAATTAAATATAGATAGCCTTGCTGGCTTATTAGAAGTATGGGTGAATGTTCCTCTAGTAACACCAGGTATAACTAATGCTGACGCTCCTTCCGATGCCACTATTTTATACAATGGAAATGGCCTAGGGGCTTTTCAAAAAAAAGATGGTAGTCCTGCTGGTTGGAGAATTGATGCAGATGGGGCAGTTACCGATATTAAAGGCGCTGGCGATTTAATTACAAAAGAAGCTTTTGGAAACTGCCAATTACATATTGAATTTAGAGAACCCGCTGAAGTAAAAAGCAGTGGGCAAGGAAGAGGCAATAGTGGTGTGTATATTATGGGTAAATATGAAATTCAAGTTTTAGATTCTTATAATAATCCTACTTATTCAAACGGGCAAGCAGGAGCAGTGTATAAGCAACATGTTCCTTTAGTGAATGCAAGTCGCAAACCTGGTGAATGGCAGTCTTATGATATAATTTTTACAGCGCCTTTGTTTAAAGAGAATGGTGATCTAGAAAGCCCTGCGCGTGTAACTGTTATTCATAATGGTGTGCTTATACAAAATAATGTAACTATTTTAGGAACTACCGACTGGGTAAGGAAACCAGTTTATAAAAAGCATGCTGCTAAATTACCATTAATGTTACAAGATCATGGAGACGATGGTAATCCAATTAGTTATAGAAATATTTGGATTCGCAACTTATAATTATACAATTATAGTAATGGGAAAATTTCATCCACCTGCTTTTATTGAACCTTTCTCCCTTTTTTGGTGGCAATGTATTATAATGGTCATACTCGTTATTACTATTGTAGTAAGAGCCCCCTTACATTTTAAAAAAATTGATCCTAAAACTTACGCTAATTTTATTGCTTTATTTTTTGGCATCAATTATATTGTAGAAAATTATTACGTTTATTCAACAGGTTATTGGAACTTGCAACAAAACCTGCCTGCTCATTTATGTAGTATTAGTTATTTCTTATGTATAATTACACTCATTAATTATAGGCAGTGGTTGGCTGAATGCCTCTACTACTGGGGTTTAGCCGGCGGTATACAATCTTTACTCACTCCCGAATTCACCGTAGGCATGGAAGGTTATAATTTTTACGCCTACTTTATAGACCATGGCGGTATGCTATTAGTAATAACTTATATGATTGTTCATTTGAAATTTGTACCCCGACCAAAATCTTGGTTATGGGTATTAGGCTATACACAATTAGTAGCTATTGGTGTGGCAATTGTTAATTATACAGTGGGTGCAAATTATATGTACTTATCGGCCAAACCAGAAGTTAGTAATCCTTTAGTAATAGGAGAATGGCCATATTATATTTTAGTATTAGAACTAGTAGTCTTCATTCATTTCTGGATTTTATACCTGCCCTTCGCTAAAAAAAATAAACAAGCGCTTAAAGCTCCTCTATCCTCTTAGCCTTGTCATCAATCACTAAATCGAAGTTGGGTTTTGTAGGTCCTCCATTAGGGTCGTAGCCTGTAATTAAATCATGAAACTTACAGCCCCATTTATTGAGCTGTTCTAAAGTAAGGCCTCTTAAATCGCGCTTTGAGCTTTCTCCCCTTCCTGTCCAATAAGTAATATGCCAGCCTTCATCGTATAGTTTATTAATCTTAGCTACATTTTCAAAATTAGGCTCAGCCAACTCATATACTCTTTTATCTGTATAAAAGCAGATAGTTTCATCTATATCAATTAGTGCTTTCTTAGAACCAAACCTTTTAGACTCAATCATTGTTATCTATTTTAATTATTAACTATTGCAAATTTAGATAGTTTCTATAAATTACACCGTTGAAATTATAATTAAGCCTAAATATCTCTTTCATGCGTATTCTATTATTCTCTCTTTGTATCTTATTACAACAATTCGCAATTGCTCAATCAAGTACTGAGCCCCTTATTCGTACAGATAAAATTACCATTGCAAGAGATGCTTATGGAGTGCCACATATTTTTGCACCCACCGACCCTGAAGTGGCCTATGGCCTAGCATGGGCTCATGCCGAAGACGATTTTACCACCATTCAAACACTCATATTAACAGGCAAAGGAAAGCTAGCTACTTATTTAGGTAAAAAAGGCGCACCCGTTGATTATGTATTTGGTTTATTAAATACAAAGGCCACTGTACTTACTCAAATAAATAGCCTAGACCCTAAATTAATTTTACTAGTAAAAGGTTATTTAGCAGGCTTAGAGGCTTTTGCTAAAGCGCATCCCGATAAAGTTTTAAATAAAAATGTATTTCCCATTACGATTGAAGACTATTTAGCGACTACTGTTTTTTCAGTGGCTGTTTTTTGTGGAGTGGATAGAACCTTACCTAAAATACTCAATGGCTCTATTGCACATTTAAAAGGTATGACTGGAGAAGGTTCTAATACGATTGCAGTGCATTCAAGTAAATCTACAACGGGTGAAAATATGTTGGTGATTAACGCGCATCAACCTATTGAAGGCGCTACTGCTTTTTATGAAGCACATTTACAAAGTGAAGAAGGCTGGAATATTTTAGGAGGTTTATTTCCAGGCGGTCCCTTAATTTTTCATGGTACCACTCCTAATTTAGCATGGGCACATACTGTTAACTTGCAAGATAAAATAGATATCTACCAATTAGAAACCGATAAAGCACATAAAGGACAATACAAAGTAGATGGAGAGTGGCTTGCGCTTGAAAAAAGAAAAATTAAATTAAGTATTAAAGGCATTCCTTTCCCTATTTCTAAAATGGCTTATACTTCTATATACGGGCCAACCGCTAAAACCCCAGAAGGAAAATATTTTTCGATGCGTTTACCTGCCCTTATGGATGCAGGTGCTTTGCAACAATGGTATGCAATGAATAGGGCTACGAATTTTACTGAATTCAAAACAGCGGTGGCGCAGAACCATTTAGCTATGTTTAATATTATGTATGCCGATAAACGCGATACTATATTTTATATCTCTAGTGGAAAAATGCCCTATCGTAATGCAGATACCAGCTACCACTGGAATTCAACGGTGCCGGGCAATACAAGGGCAACGCTATGGACAAAGTTTAAACCTTTAAACGAGTTTCCTCAATATACCAATCCTAAAAGTGGGTATTTAATTAACATGAACCATTCACCTTTTTTAGCCACTGTAGAGAATGAAAATTTAGATCCTAAAAATTTTGATCCTAAAGATGGTTATGAATTATACCATGACAATAGAAGCCGCCGTGCCAAGGATTTAATAGACCCACTAGAAAAAATTTCCTACGCCGATTTAAAGCGTATCAAATTTGATCGTCAATTGCCTTCTACTATTTTATTCCCTTATGGCTTTACCGCAGATACTATGTTTTTAATAGATGAAAATAAATATCCAACACTGTCTCCACTTATTAAAGCCTTAAAAACTTGGGACCACAATACCAATCCTGAAAGTAATGGGGCACTTATTTATAATTTAGCTTATTATGAAATTCCTAAATTAATGGAGGGAAGAAAAGATGATAAACTAACCACGCAAGAAGCCGTTGCTACCTATCAATATATTTATGATTTTTTAATGAAAAATTATAATAGACTGGATGTAAGCTTAGGTGAAATGCAAAGACTTGTAAGAGGCGATGAGAGCTGGCCACAAGGTGGAATGCCCGATGTGCTTGCAGCAGTGCAAACTCAACCCTATGGTGCAGGTCAAAGAAAAATGAATAGCGGTGATGCCTATATTGAATTTGTTCGTTTTCCTAAAGACGGAGGCCTCCCACTTATTGAATCGGTGAATACTTTTGGAGCAAGTTCTAATAAAGGGGATGCACATTATGCCGACCAACGTGCTATGTATCAAGCGCAGCAAGTGAAAAAAATGACTTTAGATAAAACTGAAGTGCTCAAAAATGCGAAGCGTACTTATCATCCTCAGTAGGGTAATAGTACATCTTCAATAGTGAGGTAGTTATTTTTTAAATAAATAGTAATCAAGAGTAAGTATTATAATCTTGCTGTAACAATGCTTCTATCTAAGAAGGCCTTGGTATCGTAAATGACAGTTTTATTAGAACGCTTCAGACTTGTATAATCTAATGACTTGAAAAAATCGTGGGCTACCACTAGCACAATCGCATCATATTTTCGAAGTGCATTCACTAATTCAACATTGTGTTTTTCTTTTACTTCCAATGCGTTGGCATAGGGGTCAAAGGCATCAACCTCCATGCCCGCAGCGCTAAGCTGGCTATGTATTTCAAAGGCTTTTGAATTTCTAATATCAGGGCAATTCTCTTTAAAACTAACTCCCAGTATTAATGCCTTAGCGCCTTTAGCAGTAATACCATTACCACTTAATAATTGAATTAATTTTTCAGTCACAAAATGGCTCATTTGATCATTCACATTTCTTCCCGATAATATTACCTGCGGATGATAACCCAAGCTTGTAGCCTTATGTGCTAAATAATAAGGATCAACTCCAATACAATGCCCACCCACTAAGCCTGGCTTAAAGGGTAAAAAATTCCATTTTGTAGCAGCCGCTTCTAATACCTCATGCGTATCAATTCCCATTCTATCAAATATGAGTGCTAACTCATTGACAAAAGAAATATTTATATCGCGTTGTGCATTTTCAATTGACTTAGCCGCCTCTGCCACTTTTATACTAGACACTTTAAAAGTACCTGCTGTAATAATACTTGCATATAATTCATCTACCTTATCAGCTATCTCTGGTGTAGAGCCTGCAGTTAATTTTTTAATAGTAATAAGTGTATGTACTTTATCCCCCGGATTAATTCTCTCTGGAGAATAACCAACATAAAAATCTTTATTAAAAACTAAACTACTTTGTTTTTCTAAAACAGGAACGCAGTCTTCTTCGGTGCAACCAGGATACACTGTGCTTTCATAAATAACTAAGTCCCCTTTTTTTAAAACCGAACCTATCATGGCAGTGGCTTCTACTAATGGTTGTAAATTAGGGCGCTTATCTGCATCAACTGGTGTAGGAACTGTTACTATAAATATAGTAGCCTCTTTAATAGCACTAAGAGAACTCGTAAAAGTTAAATGTTTCGCATTTTTTATTTCGGCCTCTGTACATTCTAAAGTAATGTCATGACTATTTTGTAAATCACTTACTCTTTTTTCATTAATATCAAAACCAATAACAGTATACGGCTTAGCAAAAGCAAGCGCTAATGGTAAGCCTACATAACCCAGGCCTACTATGGCAATGGTGGGTGATATGGTTTGATTTTGAGTCATCTATTTTCAAAGGTAAAGGACCCACTAGTGATTACCATAATTTTTTTCACCTGCTGTGATGGACAGTTTTAATCTATTCTGTGGCGGAGGTAAGGGGCAGGTAGCAAATTCTGTAAAGGCGCAAGGCGGATTATAAGCAATATTGAAATCAATTTCTGTATTACCTAATGCATCGGGTTTATCAATTTCAATAAAACGACCTGCGCCATAAGTAGTTTTACCAGCGGTTTCATCGGCAAATACAATAAAAAATTTAGGCCCTCCTTCATCAATTACATCTAATGAATACTCTTTATTTTGAATGACAAATATTAATTTGCCTGCTGTTTTTTGCGCAGTAGTTTGACCAAGTATATTGGTAATCATTAATAAGTTTTGCGAAGGCGCCACCATGCTGGCCTTTACACGCCAATTAGCGTCAATAGGAAATCGTTCAATGCCTTTAAAATTCACTAAAGTTTTTGCTTTTAAATTTCTAAACCTAACGCCAATTTTATCTTCTCTTTTTATAATAGTCCAAGTGAAATGCGACCATGACATAGTAATAGCTTGCTCTTCTTTAGAAAATACTTTTACAGGAACCTGGCCAACTACTAATTGATCATTTACTTTAATAGTATAGTTTTTTTGATTTACCCAAAGTACAGAATCGCCTTCATAAATAAAGGAGCCTAATTCAGCTGGAAATGCGGCATTATTGTATCTACAATCACTACCTTCTTTTTTGCCAAAACTATTCGCTCCCTTCTCTAACCAATAAAGGCCTTCTAAATTTAACCAACCAGTGGGCGTTTTTAAGTCGGCTATTCGGGCTTTATGCCAATCGTTAACAGACTTCGTATACGTATTCGATTTTTGAGCTTGCGCTAAAAAAAAGAAGTTTAAAAGCAGTAAAGTATATATTAATTTTTTCATTTATTGGTCGGTATCTGTAATGCACCTAGAAACACTTCTAGGTCTCACAAAATTAAGATAATTAAAGCCCAGAATCATATAAATTTCTTAAATTTAGGCAGTTAAATATAATAGCATGCAACTAAAGAAATTACTTATTGGGTTTTCAATCATTGGCATAATGGCTTGTAACAAAACGGTTACGACCATTCCTGAAACACCAGTAGCGCCTGTAGTAGATAATACCACTGTAACAAAAATTACCAATGCCGATATTAATACCTGGATTCATGAAAATATGTCGGCCTATTATTTATGGCCTGATAAAATGCCGGCTTTAGCCAAAACGAATACCAGTAGTAATCCGATGGATTATTTTTATAGTATTTTATATGAATATAAAACCACCGATCGTTTTTCTTGGATAGATAGTAGTTCCGCCAATTTAATAAACCAATTAAATGGTATCAATACCGTTTTAGGTATTAGGGTAAGTGCTTTTTATACCGACGATACAAAAGCAAATGTAGCCTTAGTAATAGCCTATGTATTAAAAGGAAGTCCTGCTGAAAAAAATGGATTAAAAAGAGGAGATATCATTTTATCGGTAGATGACAAAACCATCACTTCCTCTAATTATAGTACGGCATTACAAAATCAAACTTTAAAGTTAGGTTTAGGCGCTTATGATAATAAAGTATTTAGCAGTACAGGTAAAACGGTAACCGTTACAAAAGTTGAATTACAAACGAATCCTATTTTACAAGACACGGTTATTAACTGGGCAGGTAAGAAAGTGGGCTATTTTGCCTACTTACAATTCCTATCTAGTTTCGATGATAGTTTAAGGGCTGTATTTGGTAGGTTTAAAAATAAAGGAGTCAACGAATTAGTCATTGACCTTCGTTATAATGGTGGTGGCTATGTTTCTAGTTCAGATTTATTAACCAATTTAATGGTGAAGGACTTAGCTAGTAGAGTAGATAAGGTGATGAATAAAAAACAGTATAACGATGCTTATACGAAAGAAGTCATAAAACAATATGGCGCATCCGCCCTTGTCACCAATTTTAAAATGGAGGCCAATAATATTGGTTCTTTAAATAGAGTGTTTTTCTTAACTTCTACTGGCACTGCTTCAGCTAGTGAACTTATCATTAATAATTTAAAACCATTTATGAATGTCATTTTAATTGGCGAACATACCTATGGTAAAAATGTAGGTTCTTTTACGATTACCGATAATGCCAAAAGATGGAACTATGGTTTACAGCCTATCACTTTTAAAATATTAAATGCACTTGACCAATCCGATTATGGTTCAGTGAATGGATTTTTACCAGACTATGCGCTTTCAGACGATGTACTTCCTTATAAATTATTAGGCGACCCTAATGAAACTTATTTAAATAAAGCACTCAATATCATCGGCCCCGTAGCCTATAAAGCTAATGCCATTGGCAGTCTTAGGCCAGTTTCAAGGGCTAATAAACTGCAAGCAGCTTCCCTTTCTGACAATCCTATTCAAGATAAATTTGATATGTTTGACAAGCCCCTAAAACCTAAAAACTAGTTCATAAAACATTCTTTTATCAGCGCTTTGTTTTTTGTATCTTAGACTTATAAATAAGTTATTATGAAAAAGGTACAATTAATACTGCTATTTGTTTGCACGTTTGTCATTGGCAGTTTTGCACAAGGTTTTGTAAAAGAAAAACAAGTCATTAAAAGTACTATCCTTAATAAAGAAGTACATTATTCAATTTTTTTACCAAGCGATTATTACACAAGCGAGCGCGCTTATCCTGTCACTTATTTATTACATGGTTATGGCGATGCCGATGATGGCTGGATTCAGTTTGGTGAAGTGAACCGCTTAGCGGATGACGCCATCAAGGCCGGTAAAATTCCGCCTATGATTATTGTAACCCCCGATGGCTTTACAAGTTTTTATATTAATGGAGCAGATGGTAAGTTAAATTACGAGGACTTTTTTATCAAAGAACTCATTCCGCATATTGAAAAAACCTATAAGGTAAAGGCAGAGAGAAGATTTAGAGGTATTGCAGGGCTTTCCATGGGTGGTTACGGTTCTTTATTATACGCCCTTAAATACCCCAATTTATTTGTAGCGTCTGCACCACTTAGTGCGGCTGTTTGGACAGACAATGATATTATTAATCTTGACGAGGGTATGTTCAATGGTTTGTTTGGAAATTCCATGGGTAAAAATTTAAAAGGAAAAGATCGTTTAACCCCAGCCTGGTTAAGTAATAGCCCCTTAGCCATTATTGAAAAAAAGACCAAGGAAGAATTATCCGCAGTCAGGTATTGGATTGATTGCGGCGACGACGATTTTTTAACTATTGGCAATGCCCAATTACATATAGCACTCACTAATAAAAATGTTCCTCACGAATTTAGAATGAGAGACGGCGCCCATAATTGGACCTATTGGAGAACAGGTATTATAGACGCTTTATCTTTCATTGGCGATAGCTTTCATCAAAAATAATTTCTATGTCAATCACCATTAAAGTTTTTGTTACAGGGGGTACTTTTGATAAAGAGTATAATGAGATAAGCGGTAGTTTATTTTTTAAAGAAACACATTTACATGAAATGTTGCAATTAGGTAGAAGTAAACTAGATCTATCCATTACGACACTCATGATGAAAGATAGCCTAGACTTTATTGAAGCTGACAGACAAATGATTGCTACAGCCTGTAATGAAATTAAAGAAGATAAAATTTTAATTACCCATGGCACTGATACCATGACCCTCACTGCGTCTTATTTAGCAAAGCATTGCAAAGGCAAAACTATAGTAATTACAGGCGCCATGGTGCCTTATAAGTTTGGTAGCTCTGATGGATTATTTAATTTAGGAAGCGCCCTCGCCTTCGTGCAAGTAGTAAGCCCTGGCGTATATATTGCCATCAATGGAAAAATATTTGAAGCAGATAAAGTTAAAAAGAATACCGATAAAGGTGAATTCGAAACAATCTAAATAAACTTTAGTTTATAAAAATACCTAAGTGTTTTAGGGATAACGCGTATCTATTAAGTATTGAATTTTCCAACCCTCTTTTGTACGAACTACTTGAAAAGAATTGACCCCCTGATGTATGTATTTCTCTTTAACATACAATTGATAAGGCGTCCATACACTTGCTAATTCTTTATTGATTAATATTTTATCAAAAACAATTCTTTCATCTAAGGCGCCAATAGGTTGTTTTCCCACGCTATTAATAAAAGCTTGCACGCTAGCCTCTTTCACCACAGCCCCAGCCTCGCTTGATTGAATGGTTTGAACAACCGCATTTGCTGAAAAACAAGATCTGAGTAATACGGTGTCGCTATTTTTCATAGCAATAAACATATTTTCAATCACTTTTTTCACTCCAGTAGTATCTTGTGCATAGCTATTTAGAATAAGCATACTTGTAAAAATGGTAAGTACTATTTTTTTTATCATCTTAGATTTTATCATACAAAGTATATTTAAATAAGTAAGCCTTTATTTTAATAAGTGAACCTTTTATTTTAATTGTGTGGTGTCAACTCTGGTAGGGGTATCCTTCCCTGCTATAATTGACTGCGCACTTTTTGCAATAGCCTTAATAATTTCATTCATATTATCCATATCCAAAGTTTGAAATTCATCGCTAGGCTTATGATAATTTGGTTCGCTATCCATTTTAGAAGTAGAGATAGTATGCGCAGGCACACCTAAACGGGCTAGCGTAGCGTTGTCTGATCTATAAAATAAGTTTTGATCCGTGTAAGGATCCGGATAAAATGTAAAGCCAGAGCCCGCTAAATTCTTTTGTAAAATGGCGCCCATATCTGTTTTTTCATAACCAGTAATATAAGCGCTGTTTCTACCCCACTTACTTTCTGTTCCAATCATCTCTATATTAAACATAGCTTTCACTGTCAGAGGATCGAACTGCTTTGAAAAATACTGCGCACCAAAACCTCCCACTTCTTCTGCCGTGAAGGCTGCAAAAATTAAAGTACGTTCATTGTTATTTAATTTTTTAAAATACTTTGAAAGTATAATCATAGCGGTTGTACCTGCTGCATCATCGTTGGCACCATTATAAATACTATCGCCATTCACCGCTCTTGCACTATTAATGCCTAAATGATCATAGTGCCCAGAAAAAATTACATATTCATTAGCAAGCGACTTACCTGGTATAACTGCTACTACATTCGCTAAAGACAAATTTTCAATTTTATGACTAGCCTCAATAGTAAACTTTGTAGGGGTTACAGTAGTTAAAACAAATACCAGCGATTTTTGATTCTCCGTTAAATTTGATTTCAAGCTAGTTAAGCGACTAAAGTTTTGCGCAAAAGATTCATCTACTAGTATTAAATAATTTTTATTAGCGCCCATATATTTTCTAATAGCTATTCCTAAATTATCTTCTTTATTTATTTTCACTACCTCATACCCACTGGCTTCTGTAATTGAAAAGTTTGCCTGAGGTGTTACCACTATTATATTTTTTTGATCTAAGGCATTGCCATCAAAATTGCCTGAGGCACTAATAAACTTCGCAGACATTCTTGAAAATGATTGTAAATAACTAGCACTATTTTTAAAAGTAGCTAGGCCTGCTTGCGCAAATTCATTGGCAATAAAAGCAGCAGCCTTATCAATACCCTTGCTAAATGTTTTACGCCCTTCTAATTCATCTGAGGCTAAATATTTTTCAATGCGTTCTGTTTCGGCTTTTGAAATTGTGTTTAATAAATCTTGGCTCCAAGATTTTCCAGCAAGCCCTACCGCTAGTAATAGCAAACAAATTTTTAAATGCTTCATAAGTTAATTTTTAAACTAAGTAATACTTTAAAAGATATTCAATTAAAGCAAGACAAAATAGTCAAAATAGGCTAATTCCTAAAACTTTTTGTTACATTAGCTTATTATGGCAAGTGATCAAGAACTTATTATTCAGTTTCAAGCATCTATCAATAGAGAAGCCAATTTCACTGCCCTTCTGAACAAACACCAACAAAAAGTTTATTACCAAATTAAGAGAATAGTCACCGACCATGCAGACGCAGATGACATTGCGCAGCAAGTTTGGATAAAAATTTGGGATAAATTAGATGGCTTTAAGATGGAAAGTGAATTCAGTACCTGGCTATTCAGAATTGCCTATAATGAGACCTTGAATTATATACAAAAGCAGAAGAAACAGGGTACCAGCCACTCTAGTAGCGACATATTGGACTATGAGAACGCTACGGCTAGCACTGATAGCCCCAAAAGTACTGAAATTCAAATTAGACTAGACCGTGCTATTAGCCAACTGCCTGAAAAACAAAAGGTTGTGTTTATGTTGCGTTATTACGAGGGCTATGATTATGAGAAAATTGCATCCATTGTTGGAACAACGATTGGGGGTGCGAAGGCCAATTATCACCAGGCAGTGAAAAAAGTAGAGAGTTTTATTAAGCAGCTTTAAACTTATAGTATAAAAAATAGTCAAAATAAGGATATGGAAAAGGATAAAGAATTAAATCATCAAGATAATATAGGCAATAGCTTAGAACAAGACAGAGCCTGGGCAGAAAGCTTGTTGAATAAACAAAATTTAAGCCAATTTAACTTGTCTACAACAGAGGCACCTTTAAATTATTTTGAATCTTTCCCGGATCAATTAATGAACAGGATTGAATCTGAAAAAAGACAAAAATTAGAAAAGAAGAATGCAAAAATATTTTTCTTGCCTTCCTTTATGCAACCTTTAAATAGGTTAGCTATTGCAGCAGCATTTATTATTGTAGTGGGCGGTTCATTTATATTTTTAAATAATTCGGTTTCTAAAAAAACGCAGGCAGGCATTGTAGCTAACGATATTTCAATACAGGAACTTAGTAATGAAGAAATAGAATCTTATGTTGATGCTAATGAATGGATAGCAGAGATAGATGTACAAGCACAAATGCAAAAAGAAAATTCAAAGCTTTCAAGTTTAGATGAAAAACAAATTGAAGAAATTCAAAAAATAATAACTCAATGAAAAAAATAATTTACTTTCTTTTGATGGGTATGATTATACATGCATCTGTAATGGCGCAGCCTAATACAGATAGAAGACAAGGACCACCTCCGCCTCCACCAAGAGAGGATGAAAGAGGCGACCATCGTGGAAGAGACCATCGTGGGCCTGGCCCAAGAAAGGGTGAAAAAATGAGACCCGAACAAAGAGAAAAAATTGAAATGTTTAAAATTCAATTTATTACCAAGAATTTAGAACTTAGCTCAAGAGAAGCAGAAGGGTTTTGGCCAGTCCATGAAGCGCATAAAAAAGCAATGCAAGAAATTATAAAAACTAAGATGAGTGATGAAATTCTTTTGCAAGAAGCCATGTTAAATGCTAGAAAAAAATACAAAGCCGATTTACTACCAGTATTAAAAACGGAAGAAAGAGTGAATAAAGCCTTGCGTGTTGAAAGAGACTTTCTACATAAAATGCGAAATGAGGTAAGCAAAAGAAGAGGCTGGGAACATAAGGAGTAAGTCCTTCTATAGATAGCTGAAATAATGAATAAAAGCGTCCCTAATCAAATAGGGGCGCTTTTATTTTATAGCTTAGTTTTCGTATATTACAGTATATAATTAAACCGTATTTATATGAAAAAGTTTTTAAGCATCTTAGGTATTGGACTACTTGTAATACTTACAATAGTACTGGTAAAAACTTTTACCAATAGCCCAGGTGCGCATCAAAAAAGTACGCCCTTAGAAGCTATTCCTACCAATGCCATTGCACATATGTCAGAAGCTATTCAGCTTCAAACCGAAACACCTAACGATGCTTATGAGTTTGATACGGCTACCTTTTTTGCTTATCGAAAATTTATGGAAAGGTCTTATCCACTCATTCATAAAAATTTACCTAGAACTATTATAGATAGTTTTAATTATATCTACGAATGGAAAGGAACGGATACAAGTTTACTTCCCATGGTATTAATGGCACATTATGATGTAGTGCCGGTGGAAGCTTCTGCTGTTAAGTTATGGCATGCAGTTCCTTATGGGGGTGAAGTAAAAGAAGGTTATATATGGGGAAGAGGGGTGCTAGATGATAAATCGAGTATGATTGGTATTTTAGAAGCAGCAGAAACTCAATTAGCTAAAGGCTTTCAACCTAAACAAACTATTTTATTATGTTTTGGTGCGGATGAAGAATCGAGTGGCAAAGGGGCTACAGCGATGGTAAAATATTTTAAATCACTTAATAAAAGATTTGATTTAGTAGTTGACGAAGGAGGAGAAATTTCTACAGAAGATATGAAAGATGTTAAAAGACCCATTGCCTCTATTGGCGTGGGTGAGAAAGGCTATGTCACTTTAATTTTGACGGCACAAAAAGAAGGGGGTCACTCTTCTATTCCAGGACAAACAACTGTCATTGATATGTTGAGCAAGGGGCTTTATAAATTAAGAGAAAATCAAATGCCTGGAAAAATAATTCCTCCTATTAAAGCCTATTTAGAAAGAGTGAGTGGTTACACCGATAATTTTTGGAAAAAAATGATGCTTTCTAATATGTGGTTATTTGAAACTCAAGTCATTAATAATTTATCTGAAGCGCCTTCTACCAATGCTTTAGTAAGAACCACTATTGTGCCTACTATTGTGAATAGTGGCGTTAGAGATAATGTCATTCCAACATTCGCCACAGCCTATGTAAATAGCAGAATCTTACCCGGCGAAACACAGCAAGATGTATACAACTATGTAGAAAAAGCAATTAATGATACAAACATTAAAATTACTTATTACCGTAATTATAGCACTATGCCCTCACCTACAACCGATATCAATAGTAAGGCGTTTAAAAGAGTAGAGCAGGTAATCAATGCGATAGTAGATGATGTAATTGTTGCTCCTATGTTAATGGTAGGTGCTACCGATTCTAGAAACTACAGAGAGATAAGCGATGGGGTTATTAATTTCACACCTATCACCAATGCTAAAGGATATCATGGTATTGATGAAAGATTATTAGTAACTGATTTTCAAAAATGTATTAGTTTTTATACATTACTGATTCAGGGCTCTAAGTAAAATTATTCAATAAAAGTTTTATACATTTAGAGGAGCGAATAAATCTCTTAAAACTTTAATATTAAACTTAAAAATATATAGGATGCGTAATTTAATTCTTGGGCTGAGCTTCTTTTTTTGCACCACCATCAATGCACAAAAAACTATTTTAATAAAATGTGGTAAATTATTAGATGCTAAAACAGGTATCGTTGCTGAGAAACAAAATATCCTTATTAAAGGCAATCAAGTGGTTTCAATAAGTAGCAGTGCTAGTGCAGCCGACTCTGTTATTGATTTAAGTAATTACTTTGTAATGCCTGGTATGATTGATTGTCATACACATGTGCTACTGCAAGGCGATATCACTTCTGAGGATTATGATGTACAAGTTTTAAAAGAATCCATTCCTTATAGAACCATCAGGGCTACTAAAAGTGCTGAGAAGTCTTTAATGAATGGCTTTACTACTATTCGTGATTTAGGCACAGAAGCTGCGGGTTTTGCTGATGTAGATGTAAAAAAAGCTATCAATAAAGGGGTAATTAGTGGACCAAGAATGATTGTTTCTACCCTAGGCATGAATACTACTGGCCATTACCCTATAAAAGCATCTGATTATGCATGGGAATTAAAATTGCCAAAAGGGGTAATTGAAATTACGGGTGCTGATGAAGCAAGAAGAGCAGTAAGACAACAAATTGAACAAGGCGCAGATTGGATTAAAGTTTATGCAGACCGTGGTTATATTAGATTAGCAGACGGCTCTTTCAGATCTATTCCGAATTTTACTACTGAAGAGCTTAAAGCCATTGCAGATGAAACCATTCTAAGTAGAAAAAAATTAGCTGCACATGCAATGACCAGAGATGGAATTCTTGCCGCCATTAATGCAGGTGCTTCTACTATAGAACATGGAAGTGGTATGGATGAGGAATGTATGCGTGTGATGGCAGAGAAAGGAATTTTCTGGTGTCCTACTATATTTGTGAATGAATTTGTTGCCGAAGGAAGAGCAAAATTAGGAAGTCCTATTAATTTATATTTTCAACAATCTATTCAAGCAACCTTTAAAAAAGCAATGAAGATGGGTGTTAAATTAGCCTATGGTACCGATATTGGTGGCTATGATTGGAACTTAGCACAAGCGAAAGACTTCACTTATTTTGTTGAATGGGGCTTAAGTCCTGTGCAAGCTATTCAAACTGCTACTACTACTGCTGCAGAACTACTAGGCATGCAAGGAAAAATAGGTGAGATTAAAGAAGGTAGCTTTGCTGATATCATTGCCTTAAAAAAAGATCCTACTAAAGACATTTCTGCTTTACAAAATGTTGACTTTGTAATGAAAGACGGAAAAGTATATAAGCATTAGGCTTTTTTAATGACGCTTCCCTTCCATCCAAAATAAGCTACTACCACAAAAGCCACTAGTGGCACTATATAACCCATTTGTATATTACCTGTAGCATCGCTAATTAATCCAAAAATGCGAGGTAAAACAGCACCGCCTACTATAGACATAACTATTAAACTACTAGCCATTTCGGTATCTGGGCCCAGTTGCTGTATACCTAATGAAAAAATAGTGGGAAACATAATAGACATAAAAAAGCAAATACCTATTAAGGCATAAATAGTCATCATTCCTTTACCAAAAATGGCTACCAAACATAAAAGCACACATACAATTGCAAAGGAAGTTAATAAATGACGAGGCGTAAAATACTTCATTAAGGCCGTACCTAAAAAGCGGCCTACTAAAAAAGCAAGGCCTCCCATACTTAAATAATCGGCAGCTTGTATTTCAGAAATTTGCGCCGACGCTGTAGCATATAAAATAAATAAACTAAGCACACATACCTGAGCACCAACATAAAAAAATTGTGCTATCACTGCCCAGCTTAAATGAGAATGTCTAAATGTATTTAATATAGTTGTATTTTGATTGGCCGCATTTTTTTCTCTTATATCGGGTAGCTTAATTTTAAAAAACAAAAAAGCTATACATAAAAGAATGATACCTAAAATAGTATAAGGTGTTTTAACCGTATAGGCTTCTGCTGCCAGGGCTGCTTTTTGAGCAGCAGCAGTCATCATACCTAATTCTTCAGGGGTATAGCCCTTGGTTAATATGATTCTTGCGCCAATAGCAGGTGCCAAGGCCGCCGCCAAGCCATTGAAGGATTGAGCTAGGTTTAGTCTTTGGGTAGAAGTACTAGGGTCGCCTAATGAGGAAGCGTAGGGGTTAGCGGCAGTTTCTAATATGGTTAAGCCACAGGCAATTACAAATAAAGCAAATAAGAAATAGTTATAAGATTGGTTATTAGCAGCCGGTACAAATAAAAATGAACCTATCGCAAATAATAATAGGCCCGCAATGATACCCGTTTTATAGCCCCATCTTTTCATAATATAGCCAGCAGGCAAGGCCATAAAGAAGTAGGCTAGAAAAACCGAAGAGTCAACTAGGGTAGATTGAGTGGTTGTAAGGGTAAATGACTTTTTTAAATGGGGAATTAAAATAGGATCTAAATTATGTGCAAAGCCCCATAAAAAAAATAAGCAAGTAATTAATATAAAAGGAATTAGGTCTGATTTAGTTTTTTGCATAGCACATAAATTATATTTAAATATAATCTATCCAAAACATTTAAGCAAAAAATATGCTAAGAGAATGGCATTAAAAGAGGCTAAAGGCCTACTTTTGAAGCGCATCCAACCACCATCAAGGCTTATAAAACTACTAGCCTTTCAAAACAACAAACTATGAAAAAATTATTATTAAGTATAAGTTATTTATTTACAAGTCTTATAATTTTTGCTACTGTACCTAATACATCTAGTTCAAATTCTAAAGAAGCTATTTTAAATATAGAAAAAGAGCAGGCACGCGATTATTACTTAATTCAGATATACCACTGCAGTACAGCAAAACAAATTGAGAATATTGATCTGTATTTGAAAAATACTTTTTTGCCTTATTTACATAAAAATGGCATTGAAAAAGTAGGTGTATTTGCTCCACTTAATAACGATACCGCAAGCGATAAAAAATTATATGTATGGGTTCCTTTTAAAAATATTCAAAAATTAGATAAATTAGATCAAACAATAGAAGCATTAGATCCTATGGGCAGTGCAGCCATTATTCATTTAGAGGCTACAGATAATAGTTTGCCTTATACTAGAATAGAAAAAATTATAACTAAGGCCTTTAAGTTTCAGCCTCAATATGCAAGAAAGTCAAGTTTAACTAAATCGAGTAGTCGCGTGTATGAATATAGAAGTTATGAAAGCCCTACAGAAGCTATGCATTTAAAAAAAGTACATATGTTTAATGAGGGCGGGGAAGTAACGCTTTTTGAAAGTCTTAATTTTAATGCTATTTTTTATTCAAAAGTGATTGCAGGAAGTAGAATGCCGAATTTAATATACATGACCAGCTTTAATAGTATGGAAGACCGCAATGCACATTGGAAATCGTTTGGAGAGGCTCCATTATGGAAAAAGATTTCAGCAGCACCTGAATACTTAAATTCTGTGAACAGAAACGAAACTGTACTCATGAGCGCACGTGACTACGCCGACTTCTAGTCGAATTAACATAATTACCTTAGAATATCTAAATGATATTCCTGTATTAGGCCTGGGTTTTCAGGTGTTAAAGTAAAAGCTAATTTTATTTTCTTTTCTTGACATTGGATAATACAATAACCTCTCATTTGGTTTTCTACTACCATTTCTCCTACAGATATAATTTCTCCTGCTTCTTTTAATATGGCTGCCGCTTCTTTTTTCAAAGTTTCAATGGGATAGTCTTCAAAAAAGTTCTCTGCAAAAATGTAGGCATTAGTGGAAAAATTAGGCAGCATAGAAACTAATTGTAGTTTCCTTTTTTGTAAAATGGGAGAAATGCTAATGACCCTTGGCTTTAATTTTGCTAATTGTACAATAGTATCTAAGACGGCATTGTTGATCCCTGAAGTAGGCGCATAGGTCACATTGGCAAATAAAATTACCCCAATACCATACTCAGGCAAAAAACGCCAGTTGCTTCCAAATCCAGGCAGGCCGCCACTATGGCCCACACTTTTTCTGCCTAAGGCATCTTGCATCCAACTTAATCCATAAGTATAACTATCGGTAGCGGCTAGTATGCGTCCACTTGGATATTTATAATTAGGCATTAAAGAAATAAATTTAGAAGCCTGATGCATTTCTCTAAGGCTACTTCTTTTAATAGGTAAAGTTTCTGCATCATTTCTTTCTGGCCATGCCATTTCATGCAAGGCTACATATTTACTAAACATATCAATAGAAGTAATCATACCGCCCATGGCCCCATAAATACCATCGTGCAATAAAGTTTCTTTTCTCCAATTATTATTAATATACCTATACCCGTTAGCTAAACTTTTCTCTGGTACTTTTGCAAATTCATAAGTGGTTTCATTCATACCAATAGGCGCTAAAATATTTTTCTTAATATAGGCGTCATAAGTTAAGCCTGATACTTTATGAATAATATAACCCAACATGGTAAAGCCTAAATTAGAATACTCATATTCTATACCTGCTGCATTTGAAAAAGAAATACCTTCCTTAATTAATTTTAATAATTCTGCTTCTGTATCGGCTAATTGTCTGTCACCCCAAGGGTTATCTTCTGGGAAACCCGCGCTATGACTCATTAAATGTCGTATAGTAATAACAGGTGCATCCTTAGTTAAGCCCTGCCCTTTCATAGCAGGAATATACATTTCAACAGGATCATCTAAACGCAATTTACCATTATCTCTTAATTGTAAGATAGCTAGCGCTGTAAAGCTTTTAGACATGGAAGCCACTCTAAACATGGAGGAAGAACTTGCTGGAATTTTTTGTTCCAAATTTGCATAGCCTCCGCTACTCTTAAATACTAATTGACCATCTACAACAATACCAAAAGCAAAGCCTGGAAAATGATGTTTTTCTGCATATTTTTTAATCATCTCTTCTGCAACAGGAAAAGTAGTAGCGATACGATTATTTCTTTCAGCATCCTGATACCTTGCGGGAGAAAAGTTTGCAGGCGTTTGCGCTTGTGCTGCATTAGAGAAAGCTAACAGACTAAAATAGAAAAATATTTTTTTCATAGGAAATAATTTTAAATAATAAGTGCTTTTAAATTAATACTAATTTAACCTTATTTTTTTAAAATAAGCCCTACAAACAGTCGAATTAAACCCTATTTGGCGAATGAGCGCTGGACTTCCTTATGGCGCATTATTGTACGCCTGTATAACTTGAATGATATCTGATTCTTTTTTTAGGCTCAGTCTTTTTGTTTCAATGACAGCATTTACTGCTGCTTCCTTATCTATTAGAAAAGGCATCATTTCGTCTTTATTTAACTTGATCAATTTCAACTCATTTCCCTTTTTTATATAGTATCTACTTGTATTGGCAAAGGTTTTAATCATACCTACATTAATTTCGCTCATTTCTGTTACTTGCTTAATGTCTGAACGGTACAATTGAATTGCACCAGTGCCCACTAGGGCTTGTACATATTGCTCGGGCTTAAGTCCGTTTTGAGTCAGCCCCTTCATAAAAATTAATTGTTGTACAGTATCGGGCCATTTGGGGAAAAGCTTAATTGAATAAATTTGATCTAATAATTCAAAAGAGGCGTCCTCTTTATTAAAGAATAGTATATTATCGTATAGGTCAATTTTTAATTCTAAATCGGAATAAATACCTTTTGAAGTTATCACTGAGCCATGTATCCACTTGTCTTGAAATAGAGGTGTGCCTCTTATACCTGCATATTTATCGGGATTAAAGTTTTTGCTAGAAACAGGGTCTTGTAATTGTAATAATTGCGCCTGACTCGATTGTAATGTTAGCGTTAAAATAAAAGCAATAACTATTTTTTTCATACTTGAATATTATTTCCTAAAACTAAAGGCTTTGATTGATTTTTTAAAATAAAACTTGTTAAAATAAAGAAAGGCAGCCAATTGGCTGCCTTTCTTTATAATATAGTCTAGGTTAAATTAGTTCCAACCTGGATTTTGTTGCAATTTAATACTTGGATTCGCATCTAATTCACCTTGTGGAATTGGCATGATTCTTCTATAGTTAGTAAAATCAATAGACAATGCTGCAGCAGGATAGTTTTTACTACGTGCTATATTTCTTTGTAATCTTTGCATGTCAAGATATCTTTCACCTTCAAAAGCTAATTCTTTTCTTCTTTCAGTGATGATATCTTCCAATAAAGCTGAACCGCTAGAAGCGATAGCTGTTGCACCTCTTCTGCTAGTAACTTCATTCACATATTTCAATGCATCTGCTGTATTAGAAGGATAAGAAGCTTCTGCAGCAATTAAATACATTTCAGACATTCTAATAACTTTCGTATCAGAATGATCTCCTGTAAAAGAACTGTATTTATTTACAAACACAGAGGCTAGTCCGCCTCTTGTACCTGTAGCATATAAAGATTTTCTGATATCAGCTGTTTCAAATAAATCATACAATTCTGAAGAACATAACATATCTCCATAGTTACCAGATTGTAAATAGATATAAGATAAAGCGTCAAATGCGTTATTGGCTACTGCATCAAATGAGATCTCAAGTAATGTTTCAACTTTATCAGTTCTTGGAGCAACACCCGCCCAATAGCCAGTATGTGCTGCAGAACTAATAGCAGTAAAACCACTATTGGTAATTACATCCAACGCTGCAGTTTTTGCATTTGTTTTATCTCCCATCGCAAGATAAACCTTGGCTTGCAATGCTTTTGCTGAGTATTTACTGAACTGAGAAGAGTTCGTAAACTTAGTCATTAAAGTGAAGGCCTGTGTTAAATCCTTGTTGATTAAAGTATATACATCAGCAATTTTTGCTCTTTCAGGCTTTAAATCGGCTTGATAAGTGGTTATAATAGGAACCCCTAATTTAGAAGGGTCTAATGTATAAGGCGATGCGAAATAACGAACAAGATTAAAGTAAGCCAGCGCTCTAATAGCATAAGCCTCTCCCTTAATTTGTTGAATATTTGCATTGTCTGCAATAGGTGAGTTGATAATATTATTAGCACGTAATATTACTGAATAGCTTGCATTCCATAAACCTGCTACGTCTCCATCTGTTACAAGATAATTGTAAAGATTAAAGTTAGTATAACGATTTGTGTTTAATGCAGACTGATAAGTATTATCGGCCATCATATCACCAAGGACCATTAATGATCTACCATATAATGCAGTAGATTTTAAGCCTGCATAAGCTCCACGCAATGCCACTTGTAAATCGGCTTCTGTTGCTAATGCAAACTCAGGTGTTAAAGAGGTTGGAGGTTTTAACTCTAAAAAACTCTTTTCACAAGATGCTAATGATAAAAACAACACTGTTGTTACTATCATATTTTTTATTGTAATTCGTTTCATATTCTTTTCTATTTGAAATTAACTTTTATTAGAAAGCTAGGCTAAGCCCAACAGTAACTGTTTTAGGAATAAATACATTCAAGTTGGATGCACTAGAAGTACCTTGTTCAGGATCAAATGGTAAATTCTTGTCTTTAACCCATGTGAACAAGTTCGTACCGCGTACATAAAAATTAGCATTTCCAATCTTAAGCTTTTCAGCATAAGCTTTTGGAAGTGTATAGCCAAATTGTATATCTCTTACACGAACAAAACTTCCGTCATTCAAGTTAAAAGTTGAAGCACCTTGAAAGTTCTTGTTACCATTGTATACATATTTAGGTATATCTGTGATGTCACCTGGTTTAGTCCAAGCATCTAATTGACGCTTTACTTTATTAAATGAAGATCCATTTCCAGAGCCTAAGTAGAAGCCTCTCCAAGTATCAAATACTTGGTTTCCAAAGTTATAATACAATTGAGCACTTAAGTTAAAGCCTTTATAAGTAAGAGCGTTTGTCAAAGACCCAAAAAACTTAGGTAGGGCTTGTCCCGCTAAAATACGGGCACTGGCACCTGGATAAACATTTGAAGAAGCCTGACGCTTATCGGTAGTATACCATTGTGGATCTCCTGTTGCAATATTAACACCAGCCCACTCACGTAAGAAGAAAGTATTTAAACTTTCGCCTTGGCGAATAACAAAGTTTCCACTAAGAATGTCTGCTTTATTAGGTAGGCTTGTGATTGTATTTTTGTTATTAGAGAAATTGAAATCTACATCCCAACGTAAGTCCTTGGTTTGAATAGGAACAATATTTAAAGAAAGTTCAAGTCCTTTATTCTCCATTGAACCAATATTTCTTGTAGCAGAACCAAAACCAGAGGTATTTGATAATGGCACACTCAATAATAAGTTTTCAGATTTTCTGATATAATAATCGACAGTCACATTGACTCTATTTTTTAATACACTAAAGTCAAGTCCAATATTCATTGGTTTGTTTAATTCCCATGTTAAGTTCTCATCACCCACGTTGGTTGGTGCAGAACCAGGTAATTGGTTATAGTTAAAACCAAAACCATATAAAGCAGGAGCGTCATAGTTACCAATACCCGCGTTACCGTTTACTCCATAAGATCCACGAAGTTTTAACTGATCAAATATTTTATTGTTAGCCATAAAATCTTCTCTGTCAATATTCCATGTTGCACCCAATGCCCAGAAATTACCATATCTATTTTTTGCACTAAAACGAGAAGATCCATCACGACGGAAACTTCCAGATAATACAAATCTGTTTTTGTAATTCAAATTCGTAGAGGCAAATTGTGATTCAAATGTATAATCAGAAATGGTAGCACTTGCAGTTGTCGGACTTGCTCCAGAAGCTGGATAAGTTAAAGACAAAGAAGGAGGGAATTGTTGCGCTTGTAAAGTAGAAAAATAACCTGCAGACTTTTGTGCTTCATAACCAATTTGGGTAGAAGAAGAAAGGTCGCCGTTACGCGTAATATTTTGTTGTAAGTCTAAAGTATTTGTCCATACATAGTTAAAGTAACGTGTATAGTAGGCAAATGCACGACCATTAGAAGCTAATCCATCACCATGAAGTGGGTTATTGTACTGGTCTTCTTCTAATGCATTATAGTCAATACCATAAACAGATCTAAATTTAAGATTGTCTAAAATCTTATACTCTCCATTTACACTACCTCTAATACTTGATTGACGTAAAAAACGCTTATCCATCTCAGATAAAGCAACCGTATTGTGTAAGCCCCCATTTAATATATAATTATAAGTGCCATCCGGCTTGTACGCAGAATAAGTAGGCAATAAGAAATAAGTACTTAATAAAGGGTTACCAAATGCGCCACCATTTAATGGTGCACGTTGACTTACATTACCCGCATTTACATTAAGGCCAATGGTTAATTTATCTGTTGCCTTATTGGTAATTCTAAAATTCACGTTATTTCTCTTTAACTGAGAATTAATAGAGGTACCGTCTTGTACAAAATTTCCACCAGACAAGAAGAATGTAGTTTTATCATTACCACCTTCTGCACTAAAGTTGTATTGTTTTTGTTGGCCAACACGCATGATATTATCAAACCAATTAAAATTGATACCATTACCTTGTCCTAAAGAATTTAAAATACTAGTTGTCTGCGCAGCAGAGGCACCAGCATTTACCAATCCTTCACGGGTTAAATTAATATATTCATTAGCATCTAATGGCTTATACTTTTCATTTACATAAGCAACATCTGAATTACCTAATTCTGTATCAAATCTAAATTTAGTTTTACCGCTTTTACCTTTTTTAGTAGTAATCACAATAACTCCATTCGCAGCACGAGATCCATAAATAGATTGAGATGCCGCATCTTTTAAAACAGAAATACTTTCAATATCATTTGGATTCAAAGTACTTAATAAGTTTCCTGTAGTTTGAAGTCTTGATGCATCACCCGCATTAATAGGCACACCATCTACCACCCACAAAGGAGCGTTACTTGCAGTAATTGAACTTGCACCACGAATTAAAATAGCTTGGCTAGCTCCTGGTTGTCCTGAAGTAGCAACAGATTGTAAACCTGCCACTTTACCTTGAAGCGCTTTATCAACAGAGCTAAATGGTAAATTTTCGATTTCTGATGCTTTCACCGTAGCAATTGAACCGGTATTAGTTGCCTTTTTAGTGGTACCATAACCAGTAACAATAACTTGTTGTAAATCAGAAACTGTATTGACCAAGATGACATTAATCTCAGATTTTGATCCGATATTAACTTCTTGATCTTCAAAATTTAAAGAACTAAATTTCAATACTCTGCCATTTGCTGGAATAGTAATTGAATAATAACCTTCATCATTTGTTTTAGCGGCGACAGTAGTGCCTTTAACTATGATAGAAGCATTTGAAAGTGGCTTTTTACCATCTTCAGTAACTCTACCTTTTATGGTTTTATTTTGAGCAGCAACTTGAGTTACCACCAAAATCGCGCCTAAAAGGATTGCGACAAATTTTCTCATATTATTAGATTTTTTTCGAATTGTAAAGTTAATGTTAAAATAATTTGATTTAATAGATTACACCGTTAATTTTCAATACAAATTTTGTCTAATGTTTATCTAATAATTAGTATTTTGAACCAATTTAATAAACAAAAAAAGTGTATTAAACTGAATATCAATTATTTGCGCAAAAATGGCGCAAAGTGGAATTTTTGACTATTTATTGGCTGTTTTTAGGGCTTAGCTACCCATTTTTCTACCGTCGTTTTCTCTATTAATGCCCTTGAATAATAGGAAGGGAAATAGCTGTCATTGGCCCAGGTGGAAAAAAGATTGCGGTAAAAAGGGCTATTGTTATCTCCAGATTGACCTGGAGTATTGATTATCAATGTTTTATCCCAGTCATCGGTATCCATTAAAATTCTAAAACTAGCCCCGCTTACTTGGTTATCGGCACCCCCAGTTGAACCCGGGGTTTGACCATTACCCCCTCTTGGAAGCGGACCTATGTTTAATTTAGCTTTTAAGGCAGGACTTACCAAATTGGCTAAGGGATGTTCGAAATAAATATGCTTGTATTTTTCTTGACCATAGTTCCAAGCATTCATATCATTACCCAATTTATTTTTTAAAATTTGAGTGGCTCCTTCAAATGCTTTTTTTATAAAGGCATTTCTATTATTAATAGCAACTGCTGCATCCTCTCCAAAATATTTAATAGGATTTTCTAAACGCTCGATTACTTTTTTTAATTGCAAATTAATCCAAGGTTTAATTTCATCTGGTACAAAATATTTTTGTGCTGCAATAGCTAATTGTTTTTCTAAGCTCACATAAATGCCTGCAGCAATACTATTTTTATCCAACACAAAATTCCAGTTCATTAAATATTTTTTCGCTGCATTTGTAAAAGAATCTTCGAAATTTATTTTTTCAAGTAGGGGTACAATAGTGCTTGCAGGTATGGAAAAATAATCGGTTTGTAATTTCCCCATGTCCTCCATACTTATATTATTTTTTTCCGTTAATACTTTATTAATTCTATCTCCTCTATAAGGATCGGCCCAGGTATAGCCTACTGCATCCCAATGTTCATAGGTATCTGGCGTCACATGCTGATTCGCTGTAGCAAAAAAATCTTTACTAGGATTCAATAAATGAGGTCGCTCTTTAATAGGTAAATAACCCGACCATTCATACCTACCATCACCAGGTATAGGAACATAGCCGCTGAAATTTTTTCGAATTGGAATTATACCCACTGCCTGCCAACCAATATTTCCTTTTTTATCGGCCCATATCATATTCTCTCCAGGTATATGACTGTAAGCACATGCTTCTCTAAAACTTTCCCAACTATTGGCTTGATCAATTCTTAAGGAAGCTAAATAAGGCGCACCCCCTACTTCCATCCATGCACATTTAATGGCATAGGCTTTATTGTTTACAGAATCAATAAAGGTGATAGGACCATGTACTGTATAATTTAATTGGACCGTTTGACTAGCGGCGTTTTTTATTTTTATATTTTCTGTAATGGTTTTCATTTTTACCCACTGCCCTTTATACCAATATTCATCTTTATGTAAAGGGTTAATATTGTAGACATATAGGTCTTCTCCATCGGTTTCATAAATAGTTAAGCCCCAGGCGCCAAATTCATTATGCCCTATGGAAACCCCCGGTATTTCAGGCTCTCCGCCGCCTACCACATTCCAACCTGGTGCTACCAAATGCACTATATAGCGAAGTGAAGGCACTGCAATTTTGCGGTGCGGATCGTTAGCAAGCATAGGAAAACCACTAGCCGTTTTGCGACCACTAATTATCCAATTATTACTGCCTTCCATTTCTTGTTCGGGTAAAAAATTGGCAAGCTCTTTTCTTTTATTTAAAATATCTAAAGCCGATGCATCGTCTTCATCCTGTTCAGTAATATCCGATTTAGTAAATTCTACTTCTTTTCTGTAAGCATTGTATAATGCTAAAATATCTGCTTTTAATAAATCACCTCTAATGGCCGTGTCTAATTTTAAATTAGGGTCCTTAGGATGAAACCAAATTAATTCTTTTACTTTTTTATCACCCACTGTTGACACCGCTCTTCCTATATTTAATTCCTGTGTAATATTGCCAAGTAAACCTTGGTGTCTTGAAATAACAATTTCAGCTGTCCATTTTGCAGGACGTATTTTTAAAATTTTAAATTCAATAGGAAGTAGGGCTGGCTTGGCATTTGCCTCAGTAATATATGCATTCACGCCATCTACATAGGCTTGAATAATGGCTTGACCATTTTCATGATAATGTGCTAATTCTTTTTTTAAATCTCCTCTAAATTTAAAGAGGCGTGTACCAATATCTCTTTTTAATTCTCTTGCTCCTAAAATTTCTGCTACTGTGCCTGTAGCTTGTCTACGCCAAATTTCAAATTGAAACAATCTATCTTTTGCTGCGCAGTACCCCTGTGTAAAAAATAAATCATGTTCATTGTTCGCATAAATATGATTTACGCCCCACTGATCTCTTAGTACTTCTACTTTTTCTTTTAAGCCTTTTAATTGTAATGTATTTTTTTCTTGCGCTAACAGTGTGATGCTATTAGAAAAAATTAAGCAAGTAATAAAAGCAAATGAAAAAAAGAAGGAAGGCTTTTGAAAATGATATTGCATAGCAGTTAATTTAATGGACTCAATGATCCTTTAAATTAAGAAAAAACCCTTGCAAAATGCAGTAAGGCCTTATAAAAGAAGCGTCTTCGGTATGGAGTAGTCGGTGGTTTTAAATTGTCCGGACTCCTTTAATTCCTTATAGCCTCCTTTAATATCAATTAAATGATCAAAGCCACGGGCTTTTAAAATAGAAATAAAAATCATAGACCTATACCCACCTTGGCAATGCACATAATAAGTTTGATTTTTATCAATAGCCGCCATACTATCATTGATAAAATCTAAGGGTGCATTTTGCACACCTACAATATGTTCGCTACTATATTCAGAGGCTTTACGCACATCTACAATTTTTATACTGCTGTCTTTGACTTTTAAGCTAGCTATCGCTGCTGCATCCAAAGAAATAATATGATCTATTTCTTTGCCCGATTTTTCCCAGGCTTCAAATCCATTTTCTAAAAATCCAATGGTATAGTCATACCCTACACGCGCTAATCTAGTAATTACTTCTGCTTCTCTTCCTTTATCTGCCACTAATAAAATTTCTTGTTTGATATCGGGTATCATGGCGCCTACCCAAGGAGCAAAACTTCCATCAATGCCAATATTAATTGAATTTGGAATAAAGCCTTTTGCAAATGTTTGAGGGTCTCTTGTGTCTAATATAAGGGCGCCCGTTTCATTAGCCGCTGTTTCAAAGGCAGCAGGACTCATTGCATGCTGTCCTCTCTCTAAAACTTTATCAATACTATCATAGCCTTGAATATTCATCATTACATTTAATGGAAAATAACCTGGAGGCGCTACTAAGCCATCTAATACGGCTGTTACAAATTCTTCCTTAGTCATGTCAGCCGCTAATGCATAATTCGTTTGCTTTTGATTACCCAAGGTGTCCTGTGTTTCTTTACTCATTTTTTTACCACAAGCACTACCTGCTCCATGTGCAGGATAAATAACAATATCATCGGATAAAGTCATTATTTTATTTCTTAAAGAATCATATAAATAACCCGCTAAAATTTCTTGTGTTAAATCGGATTTTATTTTTTGTGCTAAATCGGGTCTGCCCACATCTCCAATAAATAAAGTATCTCCACTAAATAAAGCCACTTGCTTACCCCCTTCATCGATTAATAAATAACAAGTGCTTTCCATGGTATGACCCGGTGTATGTAAAACCTTAATAGTAAGTTTACCCAATTTAATTTCTTCACCATCCTTCGCACTATGAAAATCAAAAGAAGGCGCAGCGTTGGGGCCATATACAATAGTAGCGCCAGTTTTTTTTGCAAGGTCTAAATGTCCTGAAACAAAATCGGCATGAAAGTGGGTCTCTAAAACATATTTTATTTTGGCTTTGTCTAAAGCAGCTTTTTGAATATAAGGCTCTACTTCTCTTAGTGGATCAATAATGGCCACTTCTCCTTCACTCATTATATAATAAGCACCTTGCGCTAAACAGCCTGTATATATTTGTTCTAGTTTCATAAATGATGGTTTTGAATTTGAGCTCAAAGTTGCTACATAAAATTAGATAATACGGTGATAAAAATCACTTTTAGTGTAGAAAATATTAATTCCGCCTAAGTGACAAAAGGTACTTAAATTGTAAATCCTTTTAAGGAGTTTTACCTAAAATTAAATGCATGGAGCTCGTTGGATATTTGGCATCAATACTTATTGGGGTTTCCTTAGGCCTTATTGGAAGTGGGGGTTCTATTCTAACCGTACCCTTATTAGTGTACTTTTTCCATGTAGCTCCTTTGCTTGCCACCACCTATTCATTAGCCATCGTGGGGCTAAGTAGTATTGCAGGCGTTATTTCAAGATTAAAACAAAAATTGGTTGACTTTAAAACCATTTTCATTTTTGGCATCCCCTCTATCATTGGTGTTTTCAGTTCAAGAAAATTTTTATTGCCTGCTATACCAGAACTAATCTATGATGGGCCAGTTATCTTGGTTACCAAAAATCATTTCATTATGTTGTTCTTTGCAACACTTATGTTAATTGCTGCATTATCCATGATATTGGGGAAAAATAAAGAAGAAGAAAAAGGCATTTTGCCTGTGTATGGTTTTACACTCATGCTGGTAGGTTTAGCGGAAGGTTTACTAACAGGCATTGTAGGGGCCGGTGGAGGCTTTTTAATTATACCAGCGCTGGTAATACTAGCAAAGCTTCCTATGAAAAAAGCCATTGCTACTTCCTTAGTTATTATAAGTATAAAATCATTGGTAGGTTTTACCGGAGACCTTTTGTCTACCGCTGTTGATTGGAGTTTTTTATCTAAAATTATTTTACTTGCAACCCTAGGTATTATAACGGGTAATTATTTAAATAAAAAAATGGATGGCGCTAAGCTTAAAAAAGGATTCGGCTATTTTGTTTTAGCAATGGCCTTCATCATTTTTATAGAACAGTTTTGCTTTTCTAATTTGGTAAACTAAATATTTTATGCATAAGTACCCATTTCTCTCCAGGCTTGGCTGTAGGCAGGGCTTGCTGGTATTGCCACATTAATTTTTCCCATTGCATCACCATTTCATTTTTAGCATCCATGGCTGCTTTTTTTTCAAAGCTAAAATCATCGCCGGCTTCAATAATCATAAATAAACGATTCGCTACTCTATAAATTTCTAATGCTTTTATGCCTGCTTCTTTAATGGAAGCAATAATTTCTGGCCATACCGATGCATGGTAGTCCTCATAAGCTGCTATTAATGTAGGGTCCTCTTTTAAATCTAGTGCCAAACAATATCTTGTCATAACTTTTATATTAATTAGAATAATTATATTAGTGTTAGTATAATGAGAACGCTACTATAGTTGCTTTATTTAAATTCATAATTTCGAATCATTAGACCCATATACAAAGGCTTCCATCACACGCATCGACTGCAGTGCATCTTCAGGGGAGCAAGGGTTTTCACCTATGTCATTAAAATAGTTAACTATTTTTTCAATAAAATTTTGTTGATTATGTTTAGGAGGTTCGAAATGTATTTGCTCTTCTTTGTCACCAGTGGTTAATGTAATGCTATGTCCAAAAACAGGAAAAGAAATTTTTCCTTTACTACCTGTAATTTCAAAAATATCTGTCTCTTCTCCTTTGTCAACACAAAAACACCAATTGCCTTTAAATTGTATACCATTCTCTAATTCTATTTCGCCGTTTACAGTATCTTCTGCTTTATATAAATTTGCTTTATTAAAAGCTTTTCCTTTATACGATTTTGCTTTGCCAAAAAAATAAAATACAAGATCTAATTGATGCGGTGCTAAATCATAAAAATAGCCTCCTCCTGATAAACTTGGATCAATTCTCCAATTTTCAACAGGATCTAAAAGGCCGCTATCATATTTTAACATTTCAATACGAACACTAATAATATCTCCAATAGCTTTAGTATCTATTAATTTTTTTACTTCTAGAAATAAGGGAAGCGCTCTTCTATAATGCGCAATCACTAGTGGGACACCTGTTTGTTTTGAATAGGCGCCCATACGCTCACAGGCTGCCACATCAAGCCCCATGGGCTTTTCAACATAAACAGGTTTGCCTGCTTGCATAGCAGCGATGGCATAGGCTTCGTGAAATTTAGGAGGCGTGGCAATATAGACTGCGTCTACTTCAGGATGATTAATAAGTTCACTTGCGTCTGTAAAATAATAAGGTACTTGATGTCTCTGGGCATACTGTTTTACTTTTTCAGCGTCTCTGCGCATCACGGCTATTAATTTCGAATGAGGTGCTTTGTTAAAAGCAGGTCCGCTTTTCACTTCTGTAACAGAACCACAACCAATCATACCCCAACGAATTGTTTTCATAGTTACAATTTACACTTAATTCTTAAAAAAGGGCAGTGTAGACACACCGCCCGGATTTAACGATTGCTTGCTATAAAACCAGAAAGTCGTCATAGATGGGATCGAACCATCGTTAAGGGTTTTGCTGGCCCTTGCCTCGCCACTCGGCCACATGACTATGGGCAAATATACATAAAATTATCATAAGTCTACTATTTTTATAGACTTTTATATTATTGAGTATATACAATGGGTATTTAAAGGGCTATTATATATAAGTATAGAATGAAAAAATAATTATATTTAACAGAGCCCTTATTTTTTTACCTTAAACGATTTGCATATGAACAGCCGACGTATTTTTTTAAAAAATGCAGCATTAAGTTCTGGAGCATTGATGAGTTCCAATTTATTTGCGAGCAGCAGTATATTTAATACCGATACTTTAAGAGTTGCCACCATTGGTGTCAATGGAATGGGATGGGCCAATACCCTTGGTGCGCTTTCTGTCAAAAATGTGGAAGTAGTGGCCTTATGTGATATTGATGAATCGGTTTTAAATAAAAGAAAGGCTGAATTATTAGTAAAGCAACCAGGTGTTCAAAAAATAGATACCTATAGTGATTACAGAAAAATGTTAGAAAGAAAAGATATTGATATTGTCATTATAGGTACGCCCGATCATTGGCATGCACTACAAATGATTGACGCTTGCGCTGCAGGCAAACATGTATACGTAGAAAAACCAGCAGGAAATTCTATTGGAGAATGTAAAACCATGATTGCTGCTAAAAACAGATACAACCGAATCGTGCAAGTAGGTCAATGGCAAAGAAGTCAAAAACATTTTAGAGATGCATTAGATATTGTGCATTCAGGACAACTAGGTAATATTCGTACCGCTAAGGTTTGGTGTTATCAAGGTTGGATGCGTCCTCAACCTGTGGTGCCTAATACTGCCGTGCCTGCAGGAGTGGACTATAAAACTTGGATAGGACCCGCACCCATGCGTGATTTTAATGCAAGTAGATTCCATTTTCATTTTAGATGGTTCTGGGATTATGCTGGAGGACTGATGACCGACTGGGGTGTGCATTTATTAGACTATGCTATTCAAGGTATGAAGGCAGGCAATCCAATAAGTGTAAGTGCACTTGGAGGAAAATTCGCTTATCCAGAATTGGCTGAAGAAACGCCCGATACTTTAACTACGCTATATGAATTTGATAAATTTAATTTAGTCTGGGATTCTGCAATGGGCATTGACAACGGTTCTTATGGTCGTGATCATGGTATTGCTTTTATTGGAAATAACGGAACACTTATTTTAGATAGAAGTGGCTGGGAAGTGATTGAAGAAAGACAAGCAAAAAATAAAGTAGCTATTGCACTTCATAAAAGTGAGGATAACGGCGTGAACTTACATTGGTTAAACTTTATTGATGCCATTAGAAATAATACACCAGGCAGTTTACATTGCCCTATTGAAGAAGGAGCACATATTGCCACCATTGCACAAATGGGCAATATCGCTTATCGTTCTGGACAAAAAGTGAACTGGGATGAAAGTAAAAATTTATTTACCGATGATGCAATTAATAAAGAATATTTTACAAAGGCTTATCATAACGGATACAGCCTTCCTAAAATTTAAAATAAATGGCATTCATTATACATTGTATAGATATAAATTGAATAGCATTTAGCTTTCTACAAAAAAGGTCCCTCGAAATGGAGGGACCTTTTTTATATCTATAAATAATTTCTAGATGCTAGTTATTTTTTAGCAGCCTTAAAATTACCATTAGGTTGCACAAAGGTTAAGGATAATATTTCCTCTTTATCATTCAGTTCAAAGTTAACCGCATAGCCTGCGACTTTTTTGAAATCAAATTTATGATTACCCACAGGCACTAATTCGTATTCAGGTTGGCCTGGCACAGAAACATATAAAATATTTTCTTTTAAATATGTTTTGATGTCCGCCCCCGCTAAAGAAAAAGTACCTACATACTTTTTTAAATCGGCTGTAGTAATTTCCTTCGCTGCATTGGATCTTTTGAATTTAATAGGCGCAGGAATAGCCGGTTCAAAATTAAATAAAGAAGCCGATTCGATATCTCCTTTTAAACCTGTATTAAATTGAAAACGAACAGGACTTTTATCGGTGGTATCAATGCCTTCTTCGGTATCATAAGGCCTGAATATATCATAATGAAATTGTTCCATCCACCAATTTTGGTTTTTTAATTTTGCAAACAAAGAATCTCCTTTTTGAATAATTTCAAATTTTCCATAAGCATCATTAGAATATACCCCTGCATAATCAGCTAAAGTATGTGAAGGCTTGGTATTACTTACTTGATTGCTCGTAGTTGCTTTCTCTGCTTCTTTGGCTTTTTCTTTCGCCTTTGCTTTTGCTTTTAACATATCGGCGTTCCAGTCAAAATATTTTAATCCTAAAACTCTGTCTGTAATCGTATTTCTGACAGCTGAAGGAACACTAGATCCATTTTGATTCACTAAAACAACAATACCAATACTATCTGAGGGGAAAAAACTAGTACTTGCACTAAAGCCATCAATATTTCCTCCATGCTCTACTCTATAATGTCCTTTATAAGAAGCCATCATCCAAGCAAAACCATAATTGCTAAATTGAATGTCTGGCTTTTCAGTAGTAGGTGTACCTGGCGCCATTATCATTTGTGAACTTATAGCTTCTGTAATATAAGAAGCTGGAATAATTTCCACCGTATCTAATTTGCCTCCATTGATCCAAACCTTTAACCACTGAGACATATCCATCACCGTACTATTAATACTTCCAGCAGGGCCCATGCCTGCAATATCATAATAAGGTGTTTTATGTATCACAGAATCCTTAATCACATTATAGCCTAAAGCTGGTTCTTTATAGTTCGCTAAATCTTTTACAGAGAAATTAGAGTTGTTCATTCCAATTCTTGCAAATATTTTAGACTCCACATTTGACTCCCAAGATTTTCCTGTTAATTTTTCACCCACCACACCTTGTAATAAATACATAAAATTATTATACTGCCATGTTTGTCTTAGTTCAGCAGATGGCTCCATATATTGAATACGCTTTACTAAATTATCTCTAGTATCAGGTGCTATATACCAAGACAAATCATGTCTAGGAAGCCCAGTACGATGACTCATCATATCACGAAGTGTAATATGATTGGTTAAATCACTGGTATAAAATTTTAAATCGGGTAAGTAGGTAGTAACAGGCTTATCAAAATCAATCGATTTTTCTTTTTGTAAAATTCCTAATACGGAAGCGGTAAATGCCTTGGTACAAGAACCAATGGCAAATTGTGTATTCGCAGTTACAGGTAATTTATTTTCTACATCACGATAGCCAAATCCTTTGGCAAAAATAACTTTGTTTTTTTCTACCACTGCCACCGCCACGCCCGCGGCATGATTGTCTTTTAGAATTTTATTGATTTCAGCCTCAATACCTACAAAACGTTTGTCTACCTTGGTTTGTGCAAACAATGGTACACTTGAAATAAGTAAAATGACAGTCAAGCTGTAAGTAAAAATTATCCTTTTCATATAATAAAAATTTATACTTTAAATATACTATTAATTAGTTAACTTAGTTATTCAATATACACTTATGGCAAACAGACGCAATTTTATCCAACACTTAGGCCTGATGGCCGGTGCCTTTTCAGCAAATAGTTTATTCAATCAAGCGCATGCAGCTGAATTTGCGCATATGAATTTGCAAAAGAAAATGCTCAGCCCCAAGGAGATAGCTATGGATGAAGACTACTGGTCAGTGATTCAACAAGGCTATACAGTAAGCCCTTCTCTTATTAATTTAAACAATGGCGGTGTAAGTCCAAGTCCAAAAATCGTGCAAGAAGCGGTTGAAGGTTTTAATAAAATGACCAACGAAGGTCCTTCCTTTTTTATGTGGCGTATACTAGATCAAGGTAGAGAACCATTGAGGTATAAACTAGCACAACTAGCAGGTTGCGATCCTGAAGAAATTGCTATTAATAGAAATTCAACAGAAGCATTGAATACCGTTATTTTCGGATTGAATTTAAAAGCAGGTGATGAAGTCATTGGTACCAAGCAAGACTATCCTAATATGATTAATGCTTGGAGACAGAGAGCTTCCAGAGAAGGTATTGTGTATACACAACTTAGTTTTAAATACCCGATTGAAAACGATGAAGAAATTGTAGCTGCTTTTGAAAAAGCTATTACGCCTAAAACAAAAATATTTCATATTACGCATGTAGTGAATTGGGTGGGACAAATCATGCCCGTTAAAAAATTATGTGATTTAGCAAAAAAACATAATATTGAAACCATTGTAGATGGTGCGCATAGTTTTGGATTAATGGATTTTGCGATTCCCGATTTAGGTTGTGATTATTTCGGCGCCTCACTTCATAAGTTTTTATCGGCCCCTATTGGATCTGGTATGTTGTGGATTAAAAAAGAAAAGATTGAAAAAATTTGGCCGCTGGTTTGTAACGATAACCCGAAAGGACCCGATATTAGAAAGTTTGAAACCCTTGGTACTAGAAGCTTTCCTATTGAACAAGGTATTGGCGAAGCGATTAATTTTCACACCGCTATTGGTAGCAAAAGAAAAGAAGAGCGTATTCGTTATTTAAAAAATTATTGGGCCACCCGCGTTCAAAATATTCCTAAAGTAAGAATTAATACTTCTTTAAAAGACGAATACGCCTGCGCTATTTGTGGCGTAAGTATTGATGGCATGACCCCTGGCGCATTAGACAATGCTTTATTTAATGAATATAAAATACATACCGTAGGTATTGTATGGGAAAATATTAGTTGTGTGCGTATTACGCCACATGTATATACACGCCTACAAGATTTAGATAAGTTGGTGTATGCTATAGAAAAAATTGCTAAAAAAGCGTAGTTAAGTTTAAAAAAAATACACGCCTAAAAAAAGTCCCTTCCGATAAATCGGAAGGGACTTTTTAATTAAATACCTTTTAAATTTTGCTAGTCAATTAGTAAGTCATTACTATTAAGGTTTTTTAATCGTTGGATAAGTGACGCCTAATTGCTCTAAATAAGTTCCAAACTTACTTGGATCGTAATAGAATTTTTCAAGTTGGCTTCTATAAGCACCTTGTATTTCTTTATTCAAATGAATGGCAGGAGGATCGTTTTTAGTAATGAAAGGAATGTATTGAGTCTCTTTTGTTTGTACTTCCTTAAAATACTTTTTAGCATCTACTACTAAACTAGGCTTGGTAAACAAGTCTAATAAAGTCATGGCTGTGGCTTCTGCACCCACTAAAGATCCCTTGTGCGCAATAGGTGTAGCCATTGCAATCGCATCTGCCCAATGGTGTCCTTTTGTACCTGGGATATTCGCTGGAAACCTTAATACAATGGTTGGCAAGTTCCATGAGATGTCTGCAATATCATCTGATCCTCCACCCCAAGAAAATGCAACCGATCCTTTTAAAGTATCAATCGTAGAATTTAAACCATCAATTGGATTGCCCTGTTGGTCTTTCTTTGGCGCTTCTACCAAGGCTTGCACACCCTTCGCCAATGCAATATCTTTTTCATCCCAAGTAGGCATACCTACTTTTTTAATATTTGCATACATCGCTTCTGCAAGTGGTTTATTAAAATGACCAGGCCATGCAGTACCTAACATTTGATGCGTCATTTTTGTATTCGTCATCATTGCTGCGCCTTCTGCAATTTTGATACCTGATTCATAATTCATTTTAATATCCTCATAGGTACGCTCTCTAAAATAATACCATACACTTGCTTTACTTGGAACTACATTGGGCTGGTCACCTCCATCTACAATCACATAGTGCGATCTATTGGTTGGCTTAAGATGCTCTCTTTTAAAATTCCATCCCACATTCATTAATTCTACTGCGTCCAATGCACTTTTTGCTCTCCATGGTTGACCTGCAGCATGTGCGGCTTCTCCTTCAAAATCAAAACGCACACTCACAAGTCCATTGCCTCCATTATCACCATAGCTAGAATTAAAATCACCACTCACATGCGTAAAAATACATGCGTCCACATCTTTAAAATAACCATCACGCACATACCATGCTTTTGTACCCACTAACTCTTCGGCAATACCAGGCCAAATTAAAATAGTGCCTGGTAATTTTTCACGCTCCATTAATTCTTTCATTGCAATGGCTGCATAAATGATCACAGCTTGTCCAGAATTATGTCCTTCTCCATGACCAGGTGCGCCTTCAACAATCGGTGCTTTGTAAGCTACGCCTGGTTTTTGAGAGGCTTTAGGAATACAATCCACATCACTACCTAATGCAATGACTGGCGAACCAGATCCCCACTTGGCCATCCAAGCAGTAGGTATATTTGCAATGCCGTTTTCTACAGTGAATCCGTTTTTTGTCAAAACCGATGTGATGTATTTAGAAGTTTCAACTTCTTGAAATCCTAATTCGGCAAAACTGAAAATTTGATCCACCATCACTTGTACGTCCTTAGACTTACCAGCAACAGACTGCATAAGGGTTTGCTTTAATGCAGCTAAATCTTTTTCGGTGTATTTTTTCTGTGCCATTGTTTGCATTGAACATAACAATGCAATTGCGAGTACAAAAAATGTTTTAGCTGAAAATAAATACTTATTCATATTAATAATTTGTATTTAAGTTACAAAAAAAGGTGGGTGAAGGGAAAGATTTTTTATGGGCCATGAATACATGCGCAGGTATAAAATCTAAAACATTGATTTACAATATTTTGTCTGCAAATTACCCTTAGATTATTGGATGCTTGAATGACGCTTATTTGCGCTGAAAATTGAGCCTATTTTCAAGTAGGCAAAATAGGATTTTACCTTTTTATTAAAATATTTTTGAAAGCCTTCCAATCAAAGGCTATTAAAAATTGGATGTTAAAAATTAGATGCTAAAAATATATTTTATTTGCTGTCTTTTATCTGTGTCCTTTTTTATGCACGCTCAGGTCTTAGACCCCTCTATTATAAATACTGCAGGAGGAAAAATAGATATAGCTTCTACAACAAATCAAGCAAATAATAATTGGATGTTTGATTGGAGTTTGGGTGAACCCTTTGCTATTCAAAATTGGTGTTCAAAAAATAAAATTGTTTTTTCTATAGGATTTTTACAGCCTAGTTTACTACTTAATCCTGAGCTAATAAGGCCGGGGGCCTTTGATTTTAAATTAAAATGGGGCCCTAACCCTGTATCTAATTATTTACTACTTTCTTGTAAGCAAGCTGGTATTGATATTATACTTATTAATATAGTAGATAGTGATGGAAACAAAATACAAAAAATAGAAGGCCCTTATTCAGGTCTAGACTTTTCAAAACGTATATCATTCGCTTCGGCAAATACGGGTATTTACTTTATAAGCATCCACTATATTGTGGCTAATAAATTTACGCAAGTTAAAATTTTAAAAATTATAAAAGTATAGAATGAAATTGTATCGAATGAAATTATATCGAATTTTAATATTCTTAAATTGCGCTTTGCTAGCTAGTATTACCCATCAAGGTTTCGCTCAAACCAATCAAACCAATAAGGGTATTAACTTTCAAGGCATTGCTAGAGATAATAATGGCTATATACTTGCTAATAAATCTATCAATATTAGAATATCCATTAAAGCCGATACGCTTTCTAGTAAAATTGAATACCAAGAAATTACACCCATTACCACTAGTGTACTAGGTTTATTTACCATTGTGGTAGGCGCTTATGGAACTAATAAAATTGTAGCAGTGGGACCATTTGAAAATATCAACTGGTCAATAGCAGAAAAATATTTAGAAATAGAAATTGATACAGTGGGCGATTTATCTTTTATTTATATGGGCACGCAAAAAATAAATTATGTGCCCTACTCTTTTTATGCCGATAATGTGGGTGCGCAAAATATCAACGGAATCATTGGTATCTCACAAGGAGGAACGGGGCTCGATAATTTAAAAGATATAAAAATCTTATACAATATTGATAAAATAAATAATACCCCCGATTCTAGTAAACCTATAAGCAACCTAGCCTTAACTGCTATTAATGATAAATTAAAAAAAGCAGATACCCTTTCTTTAAGCAACCGCATCAATTTAAAATTAAGTGGCAAAGACACTATTAGCCTATCTAATAGAATAAATAGTATTGCTTCTTTGTCTGTAGTGTATGATTATGGAAGTTTTTACGACACCGCTAAACAAGGAGCTAGCGCAGTATCCAGCGCTACTGCTATTAAATTTTCCTATAATGGATTATTAAATAATATTTCAGTACAGCCCAATACAAGTGGACAAGCCAGTAAAATTACAGTACTGCATGCAGGCGTATATAGGGTTCAATATTCTATTCAAATGATAAAACCAGATCTAGGGGTAGATGAAGCAAGTGTTTGGATAAGAAGAAATGGATCGGCTTATGTAAATACTAATACCAATTTTAATATTGCTGGAAGTAATATTAAAAATTTACTGACTGGTAATTATTTGGTGGACCTAGGCGACAACGATTATATAGAACTATATTTTAGTGTAAAGAATATAAGTACTGCCGCAACTGGTAACACTGCGCAAGCAAGTCCCTCAAGGCCTGCTACACCAAGTGCTTATATCATTTTACAAAAACTAAACTAATAATTAACCATAAAAATTATCCAAAAGGTTTTTCAATCGAAATACTTTGTTTGGAAAAAAACTTTGGACCCTCTGCTGCGATATAAAGACAGTCTTCTAATCTAATGCCAAATTCTCCTGGAATAGAAATAGTAGGTTCATCACTAAAACACATACCTACTGCCATAGGCGTTTTATTTCCTTTCACAAAATTAGTCCACTCATGTCCCTCTAATCCAATACCATGGCCAGTTCTATGCGGTAGCCCTGGTAATTTATAATTGGTGCTAAAGCCTCCTTTTTCAATCACTGCTCTTGCTGCAGCATCTACTTGTTCACAAGGGGCTCCAATTTTTATAGCAGCAAAAGCGGCGTCCTGTGCTTGCTTTTCTAAATTCCAAACATCTATTTGTCTTTGTGTAGGTTTGCCTGCCACAACGGTTCTCGTAATATCAGAAGCATAGCCTTCACAACTAGTGCCTCCATCTATCATTACCACATCTCCTTCTTTAATAGTTTGAGGAGTTATACTTCCATGAGGTAGGGCCGAATATTTTCCTATTTGTACAGAGGCGCCTCCACTAAATCCTAATTTTCTAAAGGCAGCTGAAATATTATTACTTAATAATGTTTGTGACATGCCTGGAACAATAGTTGCAAAAGCAGCTTTATAGGCTTCAATGGTAATATCACTTGCTTTTTGCATCAGTGCAATTTCTGCAGGTGATTTTATCATTCTACATCCAGCAGTTATAGGCGTTGCATCTACTACTTCAAATCCAGCAGCTTCTTTTTTTACGCCATCGGCAATAAAAAATCTTACCCTTTCTTCCATTCCAATGCTATGATGTTGAACCCCTCTATCTTTTACAATACCTACAATGACCGCATATGGGCTTTCGTGTTCTTCCCAACAACGAACTTCTTCTCCAAAAGCAGGTAGTATTAATTCTCTAGCTCTATCTTCTTCAAATTTTGGGCAAACATAAACCAGTGCTCCCTTTGCAGGAATAACCACTCCGAAGGTTCTTTCGCTGAGGCCCCAACGCATGCCAGTAAAATAAAAACAAGAAGGGGTGCCCTCTAAAAATATAGCATCCATTTTATTTTGGGACATCAATTCCTGTGCTTTTGCAATTCTTGCTTTTCGTTCCGCTACTGAAATAGGCACTATGCCAGCTACTTGAGGACTCTCTTTTTCATCATGCTGTCTTCCAAATATAGAACTGCTCAAACCTAAACCGCCGGCTGTAAGCGCCGATACTGTTAAAAATTTTCTTCTATTGACTGACATAGTATACAATTTAAAATGTTTTACATAAGTGGTATTAAAGATATTACATTTTAATAAATTAAAAACTTTAAATTTAGCAATCCATTATAAGGCCAGACCTTACCCATTCAAACCATAAACTAGCTTACATTGAAACTATTTCGACTTTCCTTTTTATTATTATGCATACTTGGATTTCTAACAACACAGGCACAAAAAAAGAACGCTAACATTAAATATTACATTCACAAAGCAACGGATGCAATAAAGTTAGATGGCCTAATGAATGAGCAGTCCTGGTTAAAGGCGCAGGCTGTAGATAAATTTCCAATGGTGCTTCCTATGGACACTAGTGTTTCTAATGTACCCACCGAAGTAAGAATGACTTACGATGAAAATAATTTATACATTATTGCTATTTGTACCAAGGTGGGTGACGGCGTGGATATGATAGAGTCTTTGAAAAGAGATTGGAACTTTGGCAAAAATGATAATTTCATTATGTTCATGGACACCTATGGTGATTTAACCAATGGTTTTGCATTTGGCGCCAGTGCAGTGGGTGCCCAATGGGATGGTACTATGTTTGATGGAGGTTCTGTAGATTTAAACTGGGATAATAAATGGACCTCTGCTATTTATAATGACAGTTCAAAATATGTTTTGGAAGCAGCCATTCCTTTTAAATCTATTAGGTATAAATCAGGTGTTCAAGAATGGGGAGTAAACTTTAGTAGAAACGATTTAAAAACAACAGAGAAGTCTAGCTGGGCTCCTGTGCCAAGACAATTCCCTACTGCCGCATTAGCTTATACTGGATCGCTGGTTTGGGATGCACCACTTCCAGCACAAAAAAATAATTTTTCGCTCATTCCTTATTTTAGGTCTAGTGTTTCAAAAGAATTTGCGACAAATGATGGTACAAAAATTAACCAGGCTTCTGTGAATAGAAGCGCTTACGGCTTAGATGCAAAAATTAGTTTGTCGTCTTCTTTAAATTTAGACTTAACAGTGAACCCCGACTTCTCTCAAGTAGAAGTAGATAGACAAGTAACCAATCTAAGTCGTTTTGAATTATTCTTCCCAGAGAGAAGACAATTTTTTTTAGAGAACGCAGATTTATTTTCTAATTTAGGTTTTGAAAATGTACGCCCCTTTTTCTCTAGAAGAATTGGCTTGAATACCAATATTGATTTTGGTGCTAGAATGAGTGGTAGAGTGAATAAGAATTGGCGTATAGGTATTATGGATATGAAAACCAGTGCGGATGAGTCTAAAAATTTATTAGCACAAAATTTTGCAGTAGTTGCCTTACAAAGAAAATTATTTAAAAAATCTAATATTGAATTATTTTATATTGACAAGACTGCCTTTAATTATCCAGCACAACAAACTATCACTCCCACTAATACTAACGCTATAGGCAACCCGTATAATAGAAACTTTGGTTTTGAATTTAACCTTGCTCCAAAAAATAATATTTGGTCAGGAAAAACTATTTTAATCAAATCCTTTACACCTAATAAATCAGGAAAAGATTTTTTAAACGCAGGTAATTTACAATATAGTAGTAGAAACTGGATTATTTCTTGGCAGCACGAAGTGGTAGGCAATAATTACAATGCAGAAGTTGGCTATATTCCAAGAAATAATTATATCAAGTTTATGCCAAGTATTACACGCTTGTTTTTTCCTAAAAGCGGTTCTATCTTAAGCCATGGCCCTCAGTTCACTACTACAAATTATTATAATACAAATTTTAATGTAACAGATAACACAAAATCATTTAATTATCTAATTACATTTAGAGACAAGAGCACTATCGCCTCTGTCATTCAAAACGAATATGTAGAATTACTAGCACCCTTTGATCCCACTAGAATTGGAAAGCAAACCTTGGCTGCCAATACCAAACACCAATGGTCATCAGTAGGTTTTAATTGGATTTCTGCACCTCAATATAAATTTACTTATTACCTATCTGCAAAAAAAGGGGGCTACTATGCCGATGGTAAATTATTAAGCATTACGGGTAATATTGGTTATCGTATTCAACCCTATGTCAACTTTGATGTATCCGCTACCTATAATTATATTGAACTACCACAACCATGGGGCAACAATAATTTTTTCTTGATTGGCCCTAAAGTAGATATCACCATGACAGATAAATTATTTTTTACGGCCTTCTACCAGTACAACGAGCAAACAAAAAATATAAACTTTAATACAAGATTACAATGGCGCTATAAACCCGTCTCTGATTTATTTATAGTGTACACCGATAACTACTATATCGGACCTGTATTTGTTAAAAATAGAGCCGTAGTTTTAAAGTTTACTTATTGGTGGAATAAATAAAATAAAAAACGCTTAGAAAAAAAATACCCTTCTATTTAAGAAGGGTATTTTTTTAGCTTATAATTTAAGATAGGATGCAGCCAGTTTTTCCAATTGTGTGTTTAACTCCTGGTACACTAATTTTTGTTGTGAAGTGGGTGGAAAATCGGCGCCCATGGTTTGACTTTCTTTAGTAATGGCTAATAGTCTTTCAAATATTTTAGCTGGATTTCTAAAAATATCCATCCTCGCTCCTGTCAAGTGAATGTCAAACAATTCTTTTTCAATAGTATAAATTTGTTTTTCGCGCGCAGTAGCTGCTGTTGTATTTTGCTTTAATAAACTAGCTCGCTCTATTTCCATTTTATCAATTAGGCTTAAACATTTTTTCATAGCACTAGTTAATTGCATTCCAAACTCGTATTGAGCTTGTATTTCACTCATACTTGAATATGCATTAGGATCCTTCAATACTTGTAAAGGCTGCTTCATTATTTCTTTACCTACTTTTAAAACCACTGTATAATTACCTGGCGGAATTCTAATAGGCTCTAGTCCTGGACCAATATCTAAATCATAAATAACCATGCGTCTATTCCCGAGTGAATCAAATTTTAAATAATTTTTATTATCAGGTATTGTTTTTAAAGGGGGGAGTTCAATATCATTATGTGCAAGATTCCACCAAATTCTATTTACCCCTTTATGATGCGTGCCTTCCATTTTTTGAATGGTGTCTGCTTTACTATTTAAAATATAAATAAAAGCATTGGAAGAAAGACTATCTGCTAAATAATAGTTGATGCTGGCACCATAAGGAGGATTCTTCCCAGTGACCATTGAGGATTCGTTATGAATACCTGTTTTATTATTAAAACGATACGCTTGTCTAGGTGCATACAATTCATTTTTATTTTTTACCATTTGCTTACTCCACTCTCTCAAAGGTGTGATATCATCTAAAATATAAAAACCTCTTCCATAAGTAGCTAAGACTAAATCGCGAAAGTTTTTTTGAATAGCAATATAATAAACTGGAGAGGGAGGTAAATTATTTTTTAAATGTACCCAAGTATTACCATCATCTGGACTAATATATAAACCATTATCTGTTCCTGCATAGAGCAAACCTTTTTGAACCGGATCTTCTTTGATGCTATGTACAAACGAACTATTACCAGCGGGGATACCCGTTCCTATTTCTTTCCAGGATTTACCATAATTAGTTGTTTTAAAAATATAGGGTTTAAAATCGCCTAATTGTTGATAGGTAATACTTATATAAGCAGTCCCCGTTTCAAAATTGGAAGCATCAATGCTTCGAATAGTTCCCCATGGTGCTATTCCTTTTATATTCGCAGTTACATTGGTCCATGTTTTTCCATCATTGGTAGTGACTTGTACTTGTCCATCATTACTACCTGTCCATAAAACACCTTTTGTTAAAGGGGATTCTACAATTACATATAATGTAGAGCCATCAAATGTCATAAGGTTGTCGGAATTAATACCACCAGAATTTTGCTGATGGGTTTTATCATTGGTGGTTAAGTCGGGGCTGATAACATTCCAAGACATTCCCTTGTTAGAAGTTTTATGTACATATTGACTTCCAACATACACTACCCCTTTTTGATGTTTAGATAATGCCATCGGAAAATTCCAATGCCAACGATATTTCATATCTGCTGGAGTCCAGCCATAACCTGCTGCTGGCCAAGGGCGCACATCATGTGAATAGCCTGTTCTAACATCGGTAACATCTAATCCTCCATCATAACATCCAGACCAAATAATATTATTATCAAAAGGATCGGGTTGTGCAAATCCACTTTCACAACCGCCTACTCCTTCCCATAAGCCTAAAGGAATGGAACCTTGCATACTAATTGCTGCTGTTCTATAACTATAACCGTCTTGTCTATTTCCCATTACATGATAAGGAACCATATTATCTACTGCTACATGATACATTTGTGCAATAGGTAAATTAATATTGTTCCAGGTTTTACCTCCATTGAAGCTCATATTCAGACAACCATCATGTGCTACCATTATACGTTCTGCGTTGGTAGGATCAAACCAAACATCATGGTTATCGCCTCCTGGTTCATAAGTTCCATTGCCATTGAAACTAATGCCGCCGTCTTTTGACTCCATGATGGTAACACAAATAGTATACAATTTATTTTCATCTTTCGTGGACACACGCACTCTTGTATAGTAAGGGGCACGTTGTGCCATTGAATGATTTTCATACATCAATTTCCAATGTTCTCCTCCATCAATTGATTTATATAAGCCAGGGGACTTATCTTCTACTAATGCATAAATGGTTTTAGGATTACTCTGTGCAATGTCTATAGATGTTTTACCAATAGGATGAGCGCTGCCGCCTGGTAATCCATTATTCATTACTTGCCAAGTTTTTCCTCCATCGATTGTTTTATAAAATCCACTACCTGGGCCGCCGCTATTTAAATTCCAAGTGGTAAGATTTACTTGCCACATAGCAGCCACTAAATTATTAGGATCTTTTTCATTTAAAGATAAATCGCTACAGCCTGTATTCGCATCTACAAATAAAATGCGCTCCCAATGATTTCCACCATCTACTGTTTTATACACACCTCTTTCTGCTTGTGGTCCATGCATATGACCCATGGCCGCTACGTAAATAGTATTTGTATCCGTCGGATCTACAATCACTTTACTAATTAAAACAGTTTCTTTGAGTCCTTTATTTTCCCATGTTTTACCTCCATCACTTGACTTATAAATTCCATTGCCATTGGCATGTGCTGGACGAATCACAAATGTTTCACCTGTACCAGCCCAAACTTGTTGAGGATCTGATTTTGAAATGGCTAATGCACCTATAGAAGAATTATCCATATTATCGAAAATCGGTTTCCAATGCACACCGCCATCGGTGGTTTTCCAAATACCTCCGGAAGCTGCCCCCACATAAGATACCATTGGATTACCTGGCTCACCCACCACCGCAATAGTCCTATTGCCATCAGGGCCAATAAATCGAAAAGGCATAGCTGCAAAAGGTTTAGAACCAGCCGTTTGTGCAAAAATAGCCTTTGCACTAAAAAGACTAAGGAACAAATAAAAAATAAAAATGAATTGCTTTTTCATAAAAAATTGAATAAATATTTTAAAACCAATGATTGAATTTAATGAATATTATGCAAGCACCCAAGCGCAAATAAGGGAAGCTATTATTTAGTATATTTAAGTACCTAAATTAATTATATGATATCCCTTCTAACTACTTTAAAAAATAAGTACCGTTTTGTATTTTCTACTTTTATATTGGGATTATTAGCAAGCGCTAGTTTTGCGCAAGTAAGTACAGAACAATTGGCTGGTTTAAAATATAGAATGATTGGCCCACATAGAGCTGGAAGAACAGTAGGTATTTCTGGTGTAGCGGATCAACCCAATGTATTTTACATTGGTGTGAATAATGGAGGTGTTTGGAAAACCACCGACTATGGTCATACCTGGAAGCCCATCTTTGATGCTGAAAACACAGGATCCGTAGGCGATGTAGCCGTAGCCCCTTCTAATGCAAATGTTATTTATGTAGGAAGTGGTGAAGGTATTCAACGTCCCGATTTATCTATTGGTAATGGTTTATATAAATCAAGCGATGCTGGAAAAACTTGGACCAATATGGGATTGCATGATGCGCAACAAATTGGTGGCATTAGTATTGACCCAAGAAATGAAAATAGAATTTTTGTAGCCGCACTTGGACATCCTTATGGGCCGAATAAAGAACGTGGTGTATATAGAAGTTTGGATGGCGGAAAAACTTTAGAACAAGTATTATATATTGACGAGAACACAGGTGCGGTGCAAGTATTGATTGACCCTAATCATAGTAATATTGTATTTGCGACTATTTGGGCTGCAAGACAAGGGCCTTGGGAAAATGGTGCCTGGGATGGTGAAGCAAGTGGTTTATATAAATCAATCGATGGCGGAAATACTTGGAAAAAAATTATTAAAGGCTTTCCAACCACTACCGAAGATGGTTTAGGAAGAATTGGCTTTACCATTGCCCCTAGTAATTCAAATAGAATGTACGCCACTGTTGATGCAGCTAAAAAAGGAGGCATTTATAGAAGTGATGATGCAGGGGAGTCTTGGTATATGTTAACTTCTGATGGAAGATTATGGGGAAGAGGAAGTGACTTTGCAGAAGTAAAGGCCGATCCTAAAAATGAAGACATTGTCTATTCTGCGAATGTAGTAATGTGGAAATCGAAAGATGGCGGAAAAACTTGGGAAGGTATTAAAGGGGCGCCAGGCGGAGATGACTATCACCGTTTTTGGATTAACCCTAATAACCCCAACATTATTGCAATTGGTTTAGACCAAGGTGGGACCATTACAGTGAACGGTGGTGAAACTTATTCAAGTTGGTATAACCAAGCTACTGCTCAGTTTTATCATGTAAGTACCGATAATGCTTTCCCTTATAATGTATATGGAGGTCAACAAGAAAGTGGTTCAGTGGGTATTGCATCACGTTCGAATGATGGTGGAATTACTTTTAGAGAATGGCATCCAGTAGGTGTAGAAGAATATGGATATGTTGCAGCAGACCCCTTAGATCCTAATATTATTTATGGTGGAAAAATTACAAGGTTTGATAAGCGCACTGCGCAAGTTCAAAATATTACACCTACTCCAGTAAGAGATGGTAAGGTTCGTTTTATTAGAACAGCGCCTGTTTTATTTTCACCCGTCGATAACAAAACTTTATTTTTTGCAGGTAATATTATTTTTAAAACTACCAATGGTGGATCAAGTTGGGAAACCATTAGCCCCGATTTAAGCCGTGAAACCTGGGATATCCCTGCTAGTGTGGGTATTTATAATACAGATGAAGTTAAAAAAATGCGTCAACGTGGAGTCGTTTATTCACTCGCCCCTTCTTATCAAGACTTAAATGTTTTATGGGCAGGTACCGATGATGGACTTATTCATATTACTAAAGACGGAGGTAAAAATTGGAAAAATATTACGCCAACATCCATTACCTCTTGGAGTAAAATTTCTATGATTGATGCAAGTAGATTTGATGTAAACACGGCTTATGTAGCGGTGAACAGAATTAGAGTAGATGATATGACACCACATATTTATAAAACAACAGATGGCGGAGTAACATGGAAGAAAATTATTAATGGTTTACCAAATGAACCTATAAACTCTGTAAGAGAAGATGCCGTGCGAAAAGGTTTATTATTTGCAGGATCAGAAAATGCAGTTTACTTTTCTTTAGATGCAGGAGAAAATTGGCAGTCTTTAAGATTAAATATGCCCGCTAGTTCTATTCGTGATTTAGTCATTAAAGACGATGACTTAGTCATTGGAACACATGGTCGTAGTTTTTGGATCTTAGATAATATTACACCACTTCGACAACACAATATAAATAAAGCCAAAGAAACTGTTTTGTTTAAACCACAGAAAGCCATTAGAGTAAGATGGAATATGAATACCGATACGCCGCTTCCTCCTGAAGAACCGGCTGGTGAAAACCCTCCCGATGGTGCCATGATTGATTATTATTTACATAACAATAGTGCTGGTCCAGTGAAATTAGAAATTCTAAATACAAAAGGAGATATCATTAGAACCTTCACTAGCAATGATACTTTATATACCATACCTGAAGTAAATATTCCTCTGTATTGGATAAGACCTCAACAAATATTAGCAGCCACAAAAGGAGCGCACCGTTTTTTATGGGATATGAAATATGCTCCATTGAATATACCTGCAGCTTATCCTATGACAGCTATTATACATAATACCCCACCCGATGCCACTGCACCTTGGGTGATGCCGGGTAATTATAAAATAAGATTAACCGTAAATGGCCAAACGCAGGAACAGCCTATGACCATTACCATGGACCCAAGAGTTAAAACAAGTACAGCCGAATGGCAACGTCAACACGATTTGTCGATGATTTGTTATGAGGGCCGTAAAAAATCATTGAATAAGTTCCCTGCTATTTATCAAAAGTTTACAGGATTATTTAATATTTTAGAAAGTACAGAAATGGCTCCCACTACTCAAACAGAAAAAGCAGTAAAAGAAACCCAGGCTGAATTAGAAAATTTATTAAAAAAATGAGTTCAAAATTATTTCATAAAATAGCCATTTACTGCTTAGTTCTTTTATCAGTAGGCGCTTGCAAGCCAAGTGCATTATTATTAAAGGAAAGAAAAATAGATGCTATTTTGTCGGAGTATAATTCAGATTCAAAACCTGGAGCCAGTGTACTTGTATACCAAAACGATAAAATTGTTTTCAAAAAAGGCTATGGCGTAAAAGAATTGAGCAGTTTTGAAAAAATTGATCCTTATACCAATTTTAGATTGGCATCAGTTACCAAGCAGTTTACGGCTATGTCTATTTTACTGCTTGCTAAGAACAATAAAATATCTTTAGAAGATCCACTGACTAAATATTTTTCAAGTTTCCCGGCTTATGGTAAAAAAATTAAAATCAAACATTTACTTACCCATAGTTCAGGCTTGATAGACTACGAAGACCTGATGCCGGCTACGCAACAAAAACAATTACATGATACCAATTGTTTGCAGTTAATGTATATAGCCGATTCTCTCTACTTTCCAGCGGGCACTAATTATAAGTATAGCAATACAGGTTATGCTATTTTAGCACTCATTGTAGAAAAAATAAGTGGCCAAGATTTTGCTGTTTTTTTAAAGGAAAATATATTTAAGCCATTGGGTATGAAATCAACGCTTGCCTATGAGCAAGGAAAATCAATAATTTTAAATAGAGCCTATGGAAACTCTTTTGAAAATGGACTATGGACCCAAACCGACCAAAGCCTTACCAGTGCTGTATTAGGAGACGGGGGTATTTATACTAGTACCATGGAGATGACTAAATGGATCAAGGCCTTATGGAGCTATAAATTAATTAGTCCTGAAATGCAAAAAAATGCTTGGAGTAGAAAAAAATTAGACAATGGTAAAATGATTGATTATGGATATGGCTGGCATGTGGAAGATTATAAGAATAGTACGCACCCTTACCATGATGGTAGTTCTATGGGTTTTAGAAATAATATTTTATTGTTTCCAGATAAAAAATTAATGGTTATAGTATTAACCAATAGAAACGAAGGAGATCCTATCATTGAAGCTAAAAAAATTGCCGACTTGTATTTAAACTATGATACAAGTCCGCAATAAATTATTTATGGCTTTGCATTATCAAAGACCAAATTACAAAAAGCTTTGACACCTAAAATAAAACCTGACTCATCTAAATAAAAATCAGGTGTATGGTGTCCACCCACTTCAGTGGGATTTTTTCCTTTTTGCATACCTCCTAAACTAAAAAAGAAAGAAGGCGCTTTATCTCCATAAAAAGAAAAATCTTCAGCAGCGGTTGTCCAACGAGATTCCATCACATTATCAGCCCCAGCTGCTTTATTCAATGCACTTAAAGATTTTTTAGCTAATCTAGGATCATTGTAATTGATCATGGTTTGCGTATTAATTTCAATGGTCGCAGTTGCACCTGCACTCTGTGCAATATGTTGCACCACACGACGCATTTTTTCATGCGTTTCTTTTCTCATGGTAGCATCCAAAGAACGAATGGTACCCAACATTTCAGCGGTCTCTGGAATAATATTTGCTCTCACACCACTATGCAATGAGCCTATAGAAATAACCAAGGGTGCCTTAGTTAAATCAGATTCACGACTCACAATATGTTGCAAAGCTTCAATAATTTCAGCAGATATAACAATTGGATCGATACTGCCCCAGGGCATGGCTCCATGACTTCCTTTGCCATTTACTATAATTTTAAATAAATCCGAAGAAGCTTGTGCGGCACCCGATTTATAACTCAAGGTCCCTGCAGGTAATTGTGCCGCCATATGTAAGCCAAAAATGACATCCATTTTAGGGTTGTCCATGACGCCTTCTTTGATCATGAGTGGCGCACCACCTTCTTCACCATTCGGTGATCCTTCTTCAGCAGGTTGAAATAAAAACACCACCGTACCAGGCAATTCTTTTTGCATTTGCTTCAACATTTTTGCAGTCGCCATTAAGATAGCGGTGTGCGCATCATGTCCGCAGGCATGCATTACGCCAACAGATTGACCATTGTACTCCGATTTTACTTTTGATGCAAAAGCAATGGGGGCTCTTTCTACTATGGGTAGCGCATCAATGTCTGCACGCAAACCCACCACAGGACCTGGTTTACCCCCCTTCAAAATAGCTACTACCCCAGTTTTAGCCACTGGATAATTTACTTCCAATCCAATTGATTTTAAATAATCAGCAATATAAGCTCCTGTTTTAAATTCACGGTTAGACAGTTCAGGGAATTCATGAAAATGTTGTCTCCAACTAATTAATTGAGGTTCAACTTCATTCAACAAGGCGGTGAAGTTTTTAGGCAAGTCTTGTGCTATCATTTGAGTTGATAAGAACAAAGCCGTTGCTAGCATTAATTTTCTCATTTTTAATAATTTTTAGGAAATTACAACCATATTCACAAGTATCCCAATAATTTTTTTTAATTTACTGGCATGATTGCATTGACTAAGTCTTTTAAATACTTGACTCCATTTGTATTGTACCTATTGGCCCTAATTGCCTTTAAAGAAACTGGTATCGCTTGTTGGTACACTCTATTGTATACTTTTTTTGTAATTCCATTTTTGGAACTATTTATCAAAGCAGACCCAAAAAATTTAGATGAAGTAGAGGAAGCCTTGGCTAAAAAAAATAGAGGCTATGACTTTGTATTGTACGCAGCAGTTGTATTGCAATATTATTCATTATGGATATTTTTTCATGCAGTTCAAGAAGCAAACATTAGCAATTGGGACTTGGCTGGAAGAATTGTAAGCATGGGATTACTTTGCGGTGCTTTTGGTATTAATGTGGCACATGAGTTAGGGCATCGCGTTAATAAATTTGAACAGTTCTTGGCAAAAATGCTTTTGCTTACAAGTTTATATATGCATTTTTTTATTGAGCATAATAAAGGCCATCACAAACATGTAGCAACGGCTTCAGACCCTAGTACAGCTAAATACAATCAATCTTTATACGCTTTCTGGCCGCAAACTTTAATGGGTACTTATTTGAGTGCTTGGAAAATTGCTAATGAAGAGCTTAGCAAAAAAGGACAACCCATATTTTCACTTCGCAATGAAATGCTACTATTTCAAATAATTCAACTACTATTTCTAGTGGGCATTTTTATCTTGTTTGGATGGACTACCACTTTATTATTTATGGTAGCCGCTCTAATGGGTGGTCTATTATTAGAATCAGTTAACTATATCGAACATTATGGACTAACAAGAAATGAAACCGAAAATCATCAATTTGAAAGAGTACAACCCCATCATAGCTGGAATAGCAATCATATTATTGGTCGATTAATGTTATTTGAATTAAGCCGTCATAGCGATCACCATTACTTGGCTTCAAGAAAATATCAAATACTAAGAAGCTTTGACAATGCCCCACAAATGCCTACAGGTTACCCAGGCATGATTTTACTTTCTTTGGTGCCACCCTTATGGTTTAAGGTAATGAACAACCGAATGAAAAAATATAATTTGAAATAATTACTATTTTAATTTCACAACAAAAATGCCTGAAGAAGAAATACTATTAGGCTTAATAGCTGTTAAATCAATAACCACATCTTTTCCTTTTTGTTTCCAATTCGTTTTTACATCAGCTCCCAAAATACTGGCAGTAGCACTGCTAGGTAATTTTAAATCTCTAATAGTAAGTGTATTACGATAAGAAGGCACAATACAATAAATATCATTTCCTTTTTTGGTGAAGAAGGTTTCTATATAAGCACTATCGCTTTGTGGTACCACTAATTTTGCTACATTATAATTAGCCATAAAACTGGCACCTTTTTTAGGTTGAACATAACCCTTAGTCCATTGTGCTGGTCTCCAAGCTTCTGTTTCATAAATCGCTTCACCATTAATAGCTAACCAATCGCCCATATCGGATAGACGTTGCTGCATGATAACAGGAATAGTACCATCTGCATCAGGTCCAATATCTAATAATAAATTACCTCCTCTTGAAACAATATCGCTTAGCATTAATATTAAATCATGACTAGATTTATAATCTTTTAATTGTTCATTTCTATTGTAGCCATAAGAATGCCCTACCCCTTGACTTTCTTCCCATATAATACTCGCATCCATGCCACTTCCATATTCAGAAGTTGTATACATAGCGCCATGGTTTTTCTCTCTTGTATTATTCCCCCAACGATCATTCACCACGACTTCATTTTTTACAGGCGATTCATTAAATAACCAAGCAAGTAGTGCAGGACTTTGCCAAGCGGTATCAGATATATCCCATTCTCCATCAGAGAAAATAACAGAGGGCTTATACTTAGTGACTAAATCTTTAAACTGTGGTATCATATGTTCTGTAACATATTTTTTTCGGTTATGCAACCATAAGGGATTAAACCATTCGTATAAAGAATAATAATAACCCATTTTAAGTCCGGCGTCTCTTACTGAAGTAGATAAGTCTCCTAATAAATCGCGCTTAGGAGTTCCTGTTACAGCGTTCCAAGGTCTATTCCAATCACGATCAGCTTCAGCACTATTCCATAATGTATACCCATCGTGGTGTTTAGAAGTAAGTACTACATAACGTGCACCCGATTTTTTAAATACATCTGCCCATTGATTAGGATCAAACATTTCTGCTTTAAACATAGGTTCAAATTGTTCATAAGCAAAACTGCTGCCATAATTTTTATTATGAAAGGCCATAAAATCTTTTTGCTTCTCATACAATCTATATCTATACCACTCTGAATAACTATAACCACTATTGGGCATAATGGGCGCATAGGCAGGAACCGAGTACACACCCCAATGAATAAAAATGCCAAACTTATCTTGATGGAACCAAGCAGGAATTTTTCTGGTATTTAAAGATTCCCAATTAGGCTGATAATTTTGAGCATTAGTAGATTGAGCGAATGCAAAAATTAAAACAAGTAGAAAGTATTTTTTCATAGTAGGATTTAATTTATAATACTTGTGTCAATAACGTATTAATTATATGGATTAATTATATTGGTTAATTATATTTGGAAATACTTAAAAATTATCTGCTTCTCTATAGGCTTTAACTAAAGCCAATTCTCCTTCCTTGCCTGCGCCTACTTTTCCATGTTCCATTCCCAAAATACCTTTGTACCCCTTGCTATTAATATGTTTGAAGATATTTCGGTAGTTCATCTCTCCCGATCCTGGTTCATTGCGGCCTGGGTTATCGCCAATTTGGAAATACGCTATTTCAGACCAGCATCTATTAATATTATTAATGATATTACCCTCATTTTTTTGCAGATGATACATGTCAAATAAAATTTTACAAGCGGGGCTATTGATGGCTTTACAAATAGCATAGGCTTGATCTGAGTAGCGTAAAAATAAATTGGGCGTATCGCTTAAGGGTTCTAATACAGTAATTAAATTATTTTTTTCTAAAATGTCTACCCCTGCTCTTAATCCTTCAATCACATTGCCTGTTTGAATATCCATGGGTAAACTTCTATCAAAATTACCAGGTACGGTGGTCATCCATTTTGCATTGGTTCTTTTAGCTACTTCAACGGCTTCTTTACAAGATGCCGTAAACTTATCTTTCCATTCTTTAGAACCAGTGGTTAAATTGGTTTTATCATTATTAGAAAAGTTCACCACAAATACACCCATATGCATTCCAAGTGCAGCTAGCGTATCTCCAATTTTTTGTTGCATTTCAGGGGTTCTACTCATCATTCCATTATCTTCAATAGCAGTAAAACCAATACTATGTGCGTATTTTATTTGATCAATAAAATTAGGTCCGGCAAAATTTTCAAACATGCCATCGTGAAAAGCATATTTTAATTTGAAGGGGGTAGGCTCTACAGTATTGGATGCAATTGCTTTTGCGTTTGCTGCTAATAAACTACTACCTGCTAAAAGTGAACCGCCCACTAAAACATTTTGTTTTAAAAAATTTCTGCGTTCCATAGTATTGTATTTTTTTATAGCTTAAATTTAAGCATAAGTATTAATAAGAACAAGTTTGAAACCATTCATTTATACAATTACCCTTCTTGTATTTTCTACACCCTTACTGCAAGCGCAAACTAGGAAGTTTAGCTATTCAGAAATGAAAATGGGCTCTGCTTTCAATTTAATTATTGTGAGTGCCGACTCCAACAAAGCCAATCATTTAGCTCGAAAAAGCTATGAATTAGTTGATTCACTGAATCATATTTTTAGCAATTACGATTCAAGTAGCGAACTGTCTAAAATCAATGCCAGTGCGGGTTTACTGCCCTATAAAATGTCTACTGCCATGTTGGATCTAGTGCAAAAATCGCAGTATGCTTATATACAAAGTAAGGGCGCTTACGATATTAGCATTGGTCCTTTATCTAGTTTATGGAGAAATGCTAGAAAAGCTAAATTATTCCCAGAGGCAAGTACAGTTCTTGCCACAAAAAAATTAGTAGGACTAAATCAAGTAAAAATAAACAAACGCTTAGGCACTATTTTTCTTCCTAATGCTAATATGCAATTAGATTTTGGTGGTATTGCCAAAGGCTATATTGCGCAGTGGGTGATTAATTTTTTAAAAGCCAATGGCATACAGCAAGCATTGGTCGATGCAGGAGGTGATATTGTAATGAGTGGAGCGCCCTTGAACCAGCAAGGCTGGCTTATTGGTGTAAACCTTCCTGAAACCACAGATGACTTATTAAATAAAAAATTACAACTCTCCAATTGTTCGGTAGCTACTTCTGGTGATGTCTTCCAATTTATTGAATATAAGGGTGTTAAATATTCTCATATCATCAATCCCCTTACTGGCTATGGTGTAACGAATCTTAGAAATGTAACCATTGTAGCCAAAACCGGTGCCACAGCGGATTGGCTAGCCACTGCTTGCAGCATCCTACCCATTCAAGAAGCTAAACAATTAGCTATCTCTCATCAGGCTGCATTATTAATTACTACCCTAAAAAATGGTAAACTGGTTTTTGAAGCTACCCCCAGTTTTAAAAATTATTGGCAAACCACTAATATAATTCAAGGTAAAAAATAGATAAAACAATTAAATAAGTTTTATCTTAATACACTAAACGGAGCGATTTGAAATTGTATAAAATTATTTTAAGTATTGGTATTTGTCTGTTGGCTACTCAGTTAATAAGCGCGCAAGAAAATAATTTTATGCCTTACGATCAAACTATCTTAGGAAGTCGTTTAAGTTTTAAAATGGTGCCTATTCAAGGGGGCGAATTTACAATAGGTAGTACAGCCAATGAAAAAGGAAGAAATGCAGACGAGGGCCCACAAAAAAAATTAAGCATTGCTGCATTTTGGATGAGTGCTTATGAAGTAACCAGAGATGAATTAGATGTTTTTTTAAAAGACGAAAGCACGAGCCAGAATGTAAGCGTAGACGCCATTACAAGACCTAGCCCACAATATGTAGATTTAAGTTTGGGCATGGGAAAGGAAGGAGGCTACCCTGCTAATAGTATGTCGCAACGAACCGCTATTATGTATTGTAAATGGTTGTATCAAAAAACTAAAATATTTTACCGCCTACCGACAGAAGCAGAATGGGAGTATGCATGTAAAGCAGGAACTAATACCGCTTATTTTTTTGGAAACAATGCAGCAGACTTAGATAAATATGCATGGTATGAAAAAAATAGTGAGAATACATTTCATAAAGTAGGAAAAAAACTACCAAACCCTTGGGGCTTATATGATATGCTAGGCAACATGACTGAATGGACCTTGGATCATTATGATGCTACTGCTTTTGAAAAAGTAAACAATGAACAATTAACTATAGCAGCCAATGAGGCTAAATATCCAAAAACATTAAAGGGGGGAAGTTTTATAGATCCAGCAATTGAATTAAGATCTTCAAAAAGATTTCATTCCGATCCTATTTGGAATAGAAGAGATCCACAAATACCCAAAAGCAAATGGTGGCTAACCGAAGCAAAGCAAGTGGGCATAAGGCTTCTACGTCCTTTCCTGCAACCAACAGAAGAAGAAATTAAACAATTTTTTAAGGCCTATTTAAATTTATAAATTAAAAATTACTATTATGAACAAACCATTTTCGGGAAATAATTCACGAAGAGATTTCGTAAAAGGAAGCAGCCTTCTTGCAGGAGGTATTTTAGCAGCGCCCTTATTATCTAGCGCCAATTTTTTCTCCGGCTCCGATGATACCATTAAAATAGCTGTAGTAGGTTGTGGTGGCAGAGGTACCGGTGCTGCTATGCAAGCCTTGTCTAGTAAACAAAATGTAAAAATTGTTGCAATGGCCGATGCCTTCAAAGACAATTTGGACAGCTGCCATAAATCATTAATAGAGGAAATCAATAATAGTATTGGTGAATTAGCTAAAAGATTAGATGTACCTGAAGAAAGAAGATTCACAGGTTTTGATGGCTATCAAAAAGCCATCGCACTTGCCGATGTAGTCATACTTGCTACCCCTCCAGGTTTTAGACCTATTCATTTTGCAGAAGCCATTAAGCAAGGTAAGCATGTGTTTATGGAAAAGCCTGTGGCCACTGATCCTGCAGGTATTCAAAGTGTACTTGCCACTGCAGCTATTGCTAAACAAAAGAAATTAAATGTAGTAGTAGGTTTACAAAGACATTACCAAAATTCTTATCGTGAACTCTATAAAAGAAAAGATTTAATTGGAGACATTACTTCTGCGCAAGCATGGTGGGATAATGATGGTGTTTGGGTAAGACCTAGAAAATACAACCAAACTGAAATGGAATACCAAATGCGCAACTGGTATTATTTTAATTGGTTATGTGGCGATCATATCACAGAGCAGCATGTTCATAATCTAGATGTCATTAACTGGTTCAAGGGCGGACATCCTGTGAAAGCCCAAGGTTTTGGTGGACGTCAAGTTAGAAAAGGAAAAGAGCATGGTGAAATTTTTGATCATCACTTTGTTGAATTTGAATACGCCGATGGATCTATCTTAAATAGTCAGTGTAGACATATTCCTGGTACCATGAGTAAGGTAGATGAATTATTAATAGGTACGAAGGGAAAAATATTTTGTGGTGCTGCAAATATTAAAGACCATACTGGTAAACTTATTTATCAGTATGATACGAAATTAGAAAACAACCCTTATCAAACAGAACATGATGAATTGTTCGCAGCCATTGCAAAAGGAGAATATAAATACGCCGATGCAGAAAATGGAGCAAGTAGCACCATGACTTCTATTCTAGGAAGAATGGCTACTTATACTGGACAAGTTATTGAATGGGATAAGGCCATTAATTCGGGTATGGATATTCAACCAAAAGCATATAATTGGAATGCTGAACCTCCAGTACTCCCTAATGAAGATGGGCATTATCCCATTGCAATACCAGGTGTGACAAAATATTTTTAGTAGTAAAATTTTACAACCCATCTAGACAAAGCCCTGAGATGAATACATCTCGGGGTTTTTAATTAAAGCATTAATAGGAAAGCTTTGTACTGAGCTGCCATGGATTTAATAAAATCGGTTAGCTTGTATTTATTTAAAACCTCTGTGGGGGTGTCAGCCGCTCCTTGTATTAAGCCCACACAGCTGGGTTTGCCACAATTACAAATAAATTGTTGGGCAATTTTCCATTCAGTGGCTGGATAAAAAAAACGAAGTTCCTCACCTGTTTCAATATCACTGATGCATTCTAGTTGCATAGTAGTGGTATTAAATATAACATTCGGTTCACAACAATGATTAACATACTGCAAATATTCAGGGAATAGATAAATATGTTTATGCTCACTTACTTGAACTGTTAAATAATTAGGAGTATCCACAATTTTTGAAGCATCAAAAGCTACAATAGTATCGCCTGCTTTAAAAGAAGCGTTGGCAAATAAGCCATGTTGGTTATTTTCTTTGTTTTGCCTTACTTCGCAATGTTCATGGCTACTGATTAAAATAAAGGCATCATTTTTTTCGGGGGACATAAAAATTTTATAATTTATTTTACTCTTGTGAATTTTTCAGTTCTACCTAGCATGGAAAAGCCTAAATAACCGCGTACATTTAGTGTTTGCTTATCTTCGCTTAACCACATCTTACTACTATAGGTAGAACCCCCTTCTGCATCATAAATTTTACCTTGTACCCACTGTGGTGCTTCCCATATAAAATCATTTAACATAATCATGCCTTTCACTTCCCTGTTTCTTAAACTTTTAT
>CALDSE010000027.1 GCA_937911175.1 uncultured Sediminibacterium sp. | reverse complement strand
AGATTGAAACCAGGTCTAAATCCCCAACCAGGACTGAAAAAGGGATCATACATGCCCATTCCAAAAGGACTCATGCCCATCATGCCCATTCCAAAGGGGCTGAATCCGAAATTGAATGCCGAATTTCCCCAGCCTGAATTTCCCCAACCTGAATTAAAATTTGAAACCCGGAAGTTGTTGTAGATATCAATATCGGGATTCGAATTAGTGGAAGCGGTTTGGTTTTCTTCAAAGTAGACTACATCTTGGCCTGAAGAAGTATTCAACTGTCCGTAGCGTGCAAGGTAATCAGGATTGACGTTTTTGGAGCTGAAATTCTCTTGTGGTACCACAGTAGAATTGGCTAGGTTTTGAAAGGTAGCAGGCTGATTATTTGCAACTGCATTTTCCGTTGCCTTTTTCATGTCTGCCGACATGAAATACAAGTTATCGTCGAAGGAATTCACTGCCATCTTGTTTGACGTGCAGGAGACCAAGACCGAAGTGCACAGCAGTGCAGAGGCGGAAATAAAAGCTAGTTTCTTCATGGGTGAAGTAGATTTATGCTTGGTTATACGGAATGACCAAGCAGAGGTTGTACTTTTTGGGTTATATTTGTACTTCCTACTAATCAAAATAAACACTTTTCTTTCTATACAACAAGTAAATGAGTAAAGGACTTCCAAAACGCAGCGAAGATTATTCCCTGTGGTACAATGAACTGGTTAAACGAGCGGATTTGGCAGAAAACTCTCCAGTAAGGGGATGCATGGTGATTAAGCCTTATGGTTATGCTTTATGGGAAAATATGCGCGATGTCTTAGACAAAATGTTCAAAGACACGGGCCATCAAAATGCCTACTTCCCATTATTTGTCCCTAAATCACTTTTTGAGGCGGAAGAAAAAAATGCAGAAGGCTTTGCCAAAGAGTGTGCTGTGGTTACGCATTACCGTTTAATTGCCGATCCTAATAATAAAGGAAAATTGATGGTCGATCCGGAAGCGAAATTAGAAGAAGAATTAATTGTGCGACCAACTAGTGAAGCCATTATTTGGAATACCTATAAAACTTGGATTCAGTCTTATCGCGATTTACCCATTTTAGTGAATCAATGGGCCAATGTGGTAAGATGGGAAATGCGTACTCGTTTATTTTTACGCACTGCTGAATTTTTGTGGCAGGAAGGACATACTGCACATGCGACTGCAGTCGAAGCCATTGCAGAAACAAAACAAATGTTGAATGTATATGCCGACTTCGTAGAAAATTGGATGGCAGTACCTGTATTAAAAGGAGTGAAAACAGCCAATGAGCGTTTTGCAGGTGCAGAAGATACTTATTGTATTGAAGCACTTATGCAGGATGGAAAAGCATTGCAAGCAGGTACTTCCCATTTCTTAGGACAAAATTTTGCGAAAGCATTTGATGTAAAGTTTAGTGATCAAAATAATAAACAAGAATATGTTTGGGCTACTAGCTGGGGTGTAAGTACAAGATTAATTGGAGGGCTTGTCATGACACATAGCGATGATGAAGGTTTAGTTTTACCTCCACGCATTGCACCTATTCAAGTAGTGATTGTACCTATTTATAAAGGAGAAGAACAAAAGCAAGTATTGGATGAGAAAGTGGGAGAGATGGTGAAATCCTTTAAGGCAGCAGGTATTAGAGTGAAGTACGATAACTCAGATCATGCAAGACCAGGTTGGAAATTTGCAGAGTATGAATTAAAAGGAGTGCCCATTCGTATTGCCATTGGTGCGCGCGATTTAGAAAACAAGCAAGTAGAATTAGCGCGTCGTGATACAAAAGAGAAATCTGCTGTGGCCATGGAAGGCTTAACGCAAACAGTAGAAAATTTATTAGTAGAAATTCAAAATAATTTATTTGAACGTGCTAAAAAATACCGCGACGAACATATCACTAAAGTAGATACATGGGATGAATTCATGCAAGTCTTAGACAGCAAGGGAGGATTTATTTCCGCACATTGGGATGGTACTGCAGAAACAGAAGAAAAAATTAAAGAATTAGCAAAGGCTACTATTCGTTGTATACCCTTAGACAATGTTTTAGAAAATGGAAAATGCGTTTTAACGGGTAATGCTTCAACACAACGTGTTTTATTTGCAAGAGCTTACTAATTAGTAATGCTCTCTAATAATTTTTCTTAATAAGTTTTGCTAATAAGTTTTCAAATTCAATGAAACAAAAACCAATACCTGATGCACTAATGCCTTATTTAGAAGGCAAGGTATTATTACTAGATAAGCCTATTGGTTGGACATCTTTTGACTTAGTCAAAAAAGTACGCAACCTTACGCGCGTCATTAAAGTCGGACATGCGGGTACACTAGATCCCTTGGCTACAGGGCTTATGATAGTTTGTACAGGAAAGTTTACCAAATCGATAGATGCCTATATGGGCATGCAAAAAGAATATACCGGCACCATGGTATTAGGGGCCACTACACCCACATATGATTTAGAATCGGAGCCTGAAAATTTTAAAAGCACGGAAGCATTGACAAGTGATACGATTCAAAAAGCAATAATACCTTTCATTGGTGAAATTTTTCAAATGCCACCGCAACATTCAGCTATTAAAAAAGACGGTAGAAGATTATATGAATCGGCAAGATTAGGTATTGAAGTAAAAGTTGATCCTAGAAAAGTAACCATAGAAAGTTTTGAAATTACTAAAATTGATTTGCCTCAGGTTGAATTTAAAGTGGTTTGTTCTACAGGTACCTATATAAGAAGCTTAGTCAAAGATTTTGGAGAAGCTTTAGAAGTGGGTGCTTATATGAGTGCACTTCGAAGAACGCGTATTGGAGAATTTAAAATAGAAGATGCCAGGCTATGGCAGGATGTAGAAGCAGAAGTACATGCTTTATTGGAAGGATAGTTTTGAAATATAATATTGAAATATATATTAGAAAGGTAGTCCAATACCAAATTGCAGCGCGTAATTATTTACCTTAACACCATTGGGTTTTACCTCGGCCCATTTCAAATTTCGAATATCTAACCAGCCGTCATTTTGTAAACGCGTAGGGTCTTTCATTTTAAGTGCGTAATCAACTCTAATTATAAAATAATTAAAATCCATTCTTATACCAGTACCTACGGCCACAGCGATATCTTTATATAATTTATCGAATTTAAAACCAGCAGCAGGATCGAGTTCAGTACCTCTAATGTTCCAAATATTTCCAATATCAGTATACACGGCCGATCCAATTTTATAAGAGCCCCATTGGAATAAAGGGAATCGATATTCTAAATTGGCTTCTAATTGGAAATCACCAAACCTATCAAAGCTTTGGCTTTTTAAGCTGGTATCATAAAACTGCGAACTACCTAATCCTAATTGTCTTAAGCCCCAGGCACGCATACTATAAGGGCCACCTGCTGTGAATTGTTTAAAGAAAGGAAGTTGCCCTTTTAATACTGGGTCCTTGCTATAGTTATTACCCCAGCCTCCCATAAAACGCCAAGCCAGCTCGGTATATGGATACTTATATAATTTTCTTAATTCTATTTCTGCTTTAATATACCTGTATATACGAGAAGAAGCGCCATTGAATAAACCTGTTAAGCCCCCAGCTTCTTCAATACCAATTCTTAAATAATTATTTTGGTTAGAATTTTTTAAAGAAGTTCCCGTACTTAAATAATTAAAAGTTTGACTTATTACATTGCCTTCGTTAAAAGAAGAACGTAAGAAGGGGTTCAAAATTAATAAACTATCTAATTTAGGAAACTTATTAAGGCGATAAAGCTCGACATTGATGGGCTTATAGGTCCAAATATTTTCAGTTCCATTTTTATTTTTCTTTAATTCATAACCCCAATTGGTGATAAAAGACCTCAGCTTGTAATAATTTAATCTATCAATGTAAGCGCCATTCAAAGACAAGGTAGATCTGGTTTGATTGGTATAAGTGGTTCTTTTAGGAACAAATGGAATAATAAGATTGGGGAAACTATATGTATGCCCCAAGTTAAGTAGTAAGGTTTGTGTCAAATTATCATTGCCGTTGTTTACATTTAATTCAATACCTGCTCTAGCATTTGAAATAGAAGAGATAGATTTTTTTTGCACATTTCTATCTCGAAAAGTAACACTTGTAGAAAGCCCTAGTAAATTACCAGCCACTAATTGTGAATTATTTCTGCTGCCCTCTATATCAAAATTAAGACTATGTCTTAAGGAGGGCGTTAAAAAATAATGCAAATAAACACTATCGTTTTGTAATGTGGTTCTAGCATCCACTTGTTGCCAAGGCCCAAGACTGCTAAAGTTGTTGAGTGTTTGGAAGTATGCATTTTCATTAAAGAGATCGCCTTTTTTAATAATGGACTGCTCTTCAAATAAAGGAGATTTAAATGTATACTTTGTATAATGCTGAATTATATTTTTATAAGACTCTTGATTGGGTAGGCCTTTGGCTAAAACTGTGTCGGGGTTATCTGATAACTTTAAGTCGGTATAAAAAATTTGTTGACCAGTTGGGTATTGCTTGAATTCGTTTTTACTCGAATTGCGCAATTGAAAGCTAAGCTTCCAAAGTGGATAATCCTGCTGCGTTTTCTCTGCATCTAAAACTTGATTGATTTGTTCTAATGGATCTAAGCTTAGCTCCATTAATTGCTGATTGAGTGTATCAACTTCTGTAAATATTTTTTCTTTAGTAAAATAATAATATCCATTGGCTCTAAATAATTCTACTAATCGGTCTAATTCATTATTAATAGATTCATTAGAATAGACCATTCCTTTTTTAACATAAGCAAAAGCAGTATTCTTATTTGCAATGGATTGTAGTAGGCTGTCATTTAATTCGTAGACCACAGCATCTATAAGCGTTTTTTTATTCAAACTAATTTCCATGGTTAGACGCGCCCTCCACTCTTCTTTGACGGTATCCACTTTTACAAGGGGGGTTAGTATAGGTTGGTTATAACCTTTAGTGGCTAAATAGTTTTTCATAAACTGGATAGAAGGTTCCAATTTATCTTCTTGGTAGCGTAGGGGTTGAAGGATGGTGTTAAAAATGCCAAATTGACGAACTTGTTTGGCTTTTATGCTATCGTCCCAGTAATTAGAGAGTTCATTGGCAAGCGCTAGAGCTTCTATATTGTTGTTGGCGTCTTTGACAACCACTTTATTATCATACACAAAGCTCATTTGCTTTGGATAGTCATGAATGACTGCTTTTTTCAAGTCTGCGCATGCATTTAATAAAAATAAAAGACCAAGAAGGTAAAATCTTGAGAAGAAACTAATATTTTTAAGCTTCCTTAATTGCATGTAAATGATTAATAATAGTGAGCTCAAATATATTCAATCTTTTGCCCATAAAAAACATTGGGCGGAAGAATCTGTGTTTATTGTAGAGGGGCCTAAGATGTTGGAGGAATTATTGGCTTCCGATTGGGTAATTCGTAAAATAATGGCCCTACCTGACTGGATTCAATCTCAAGGGCATTTGCCTGCTGAAGTAGTGGAAGTAGATGATATTATGTTAGGAAGACTAAGCCTACTGCAAACACCCAATAAAGTAATTGCACTGGTAGAAAAAAAGAAAGAAGCAGCTTTAGCAGATTTTAAAAATACAGCCACCTTATTATTAGATGGTATACAGGATCCGGGTAATTTAGGCACTATTATTCGAACAGCAGATTGGTTTGGTATCAAACAAATGGTAGTTTCTGTTGATACCGCTGGTTGGTATAATCCTAAAGTGTTACAAAGTACCATGGGAAGTTGTTTTAGAGTAAACATACATACTATGGAACTTGACCAACTCTTAGCGTCAAATCAAAAATCAAGTAAACCCTTGCCCGTATATGGGGCCCTTTTATCGGGAAAGTCAATTCATGGTTTACAATTAGAAGCTGCTAATTTTATTTTAATTGGTAATGAATCAAAAGGGATAAGAGAAAACTTAATGCCCTTTATTTCTGATCCCATTTCTATTCCAAGAATTGGGGAGGCTGAATCGTTGAATGCAGCAGTAGCAGCAGGGATTATATTATCCCATTTCAAATCTTAATTGAATTAGCTTAATCGAATTGTATGGCCTTGGCCGGAGAAATTTTCTTAATCCATAAAGTAGGAACTAAGAAAGAGATATAACTTATAATAGCTGTGCCAATAAGTACGCTTATAATTTGAACCGCATCCATTTTAATAGGTAATTCTTTAATAAAGTAGGCCGACTCGTCTAGTTGTATAAAGCCAAATTTTTCTTGTAAGAAAGAAAGGCCTAGTCCTATAAAGGCGCCTAGTAAAATTCCGGTCCAGCAAATAAAACTTGCTTGGTATAAAAATATTTTTCTAATTAAATTTTGAGAAGCGCCCAAGGCAGTGAGTGTGCCTATCATGGTAATTCTTTCTAGCATTAGAATAAATAAACAAGTAAGTAAATTTATAACAGCTATGATAAGCATAATAGTAATAGTTACATTTCGATTAATGGTTTGTACGCCTATCCAATCAAAAATTTGAGGGTAATAATTTTTGATGGAAGTAGCTACCCAATTTTCGGGCATTATTTTTTGTAGGGCATCGTTAGTAGCTTCAATAGGTGCATTTTCATTCAATACAATGGAATAGCCTTCTACTAGTTTATTGTTATTTAACTGTTGCAGTAGTTTTATATCAACTAAAACAAATTGGTTATCATATTCTTCAATACCTGAATGATAAATGCCCACTACTTTTAATTTTCTTTGTTGAACGGAACCTGTATTTAAAAAATACAGTCGCACAGTAGCACCTAATTGAATATTTAATTTAGTAGCAATATTATCTGAAATAATGATTTCATTGAGTAGGCTATCTTTTTTAGTGGTGGAGGTCCAACCAGTGCCTTTTCTTAAAAAAGGAATTTGATTTTGGGTGGGAAGTCCTCTTGCTACTATACCTTCAATATCTTGTGCAAAGGAAAGCACGGTAGATTGATGCAGAAAAGGAGTGATGGTTTTTACTGCAGGATTTTGTTGAAAGGCTGCAATAGTTTTACCATCTTGGTTGATGGGATCTCCACTTACAGAAGCTACTCTAATATGTCCCCAGAACTGATATACTTTATTAGCAATGGTTGCCTGAAAACCATTCACAATAGAAAAAGTAAGTAAGATAGCTGCCACACTTATGGCAGTTGCGGCAATAGATAGCCTTACTATAAAGCGCGTATAGTTTTTTTGTTTTTGAAAACTTATTCTTTTAGCTATTTCGAAGGCAGTGGTCAATGCGTAATTTTCAACAAATCTAGTTTTTTCTGTTTATAAATTAGGATTAAAAGGGTAGTTTCGTAGGGACTAAATACGCGGTTCATGTTTAAAAGATACTTATGGATGGCATTATTGATTGGGCTTCATGCAGTAAAGGGTCATGGTCAATACAATCCAGATAGTATTTATCAAACTAGTATACATACTGTTTTAATACATCCTGTTAATAAGCCACTAGCTATTCCAGTCATCTCTTTAAATGAGCCCACACCTTTAGAAATTAGCTTTGACGATTTTAAAGCCGATTATCAAGATTATTACTACTCCGTTGAATTACGCAATGCCGATTGGTCCGCTGTTCCAATGTCTGCCTTTGATTATTTGCAAGGCTTTAATCAAAATAAAATTAATAAGTTTTCTGTATCCTCTATTGCCACGCAGTCCTATTTTCATTATCAGTTTAATTTCCCCAATGCACAACTGCGCCCTACACAATCTGGCAATTATATATTGAAAGTTTTTAAAAATGGTAATACGAATGAAATTGTTTTCACAAGACGCTTTTTTGTAACAGAAAATCAAGTGTCGGTAGCGGCCACTGTGCAAGAACCTTTCGATGGTCAAATTTCTAAGACGCATCAAAAAATCCAGTTTGTATTAGATGTAAAAAAAATACCTTTCTTTCAAACCGATCAGATAGGTACAGCGGTGATTCAAAACTATAGATACAATGATGCAGTTTCAATAGCAGCGCCTTCTTTTATTAGAGGAAACTTATTAGAATACAATAGTGAGGATCAATTCATTTTTCCGGCAGGTAAAGAAGCGAGATGGCTAGATTTGCAAAATCTAAGATTAAGATCGGATAGAATTGCAGATTTAAATTCAAAAGAAAGAAGAACTATTGTATCTGTTAAGCCCGATTTATCAAGATCAAGTACTGCGTATTATACTTTCAATGACTTGAATGGAGGTTTTATGATTAGCAATACTGAATCATTGCAAAGTGAAAATCAAAACGATTATGCGCAAGTAAATTTTACCTATATGCCCAAAGATAGAATTCCATTCATGGGTCAAAAATTATATTTATTTGGAGCACTTACTAATAATATTGTAAACAAAGAAGCGGAAATGATCTTCGATCCAGCCTTGGGTTATTATAAAAAATCGCTTTTATTAAAGCAAGGTTATTATAGTTATAATTATATACTAAGAGATATGCAGGGAGTAAATCCTATGAACGATTTTACTGAAACCGAGGGTAATCACTGGGAGACGGAAAATAATTATTCTATAATGGTTTATTACCGACCTCCGGGCGCAAGACACGATCATATCATTGGTTTTGGCGCTGTAAATTCTAGGCAAAATTGGTAGTATTTTTTTGCTATATTTGCAGCGGCAGGTCTTACACAACCAGCTCCTGTTGAAACTCCCCAGGGCAGGAATGCAGCAAGGATAGATGGTTGAGCGGTGTGATGTAAGTAGCCTGCCATTTTTTATTATTTAGACAATTTTTAAAACAATTTGTATGAAGTTTTTCATTGACACGGGTAATTTAGCTCAAATTAAAGAAGCCAATGATTTAGGCATTTTAGATGGTGTAACCACTAATCCTAGTTTAATGGCGCAAGTGGGTGTTAAGGGTGAGGCAGCTATTGCAGCACATTATAAAGCTATTTGCGAATTAGTGAATGGAGATATAAGTGCAGAAGTTTTGTCTACTGATTTTGCTACGATGGTAGAAGAAGGAAAAAAATTAGCAGCTATTCATAAGAATATAGTGGTGAAAGTGCCCATGATTAAAGATGGTATTAAAGCCATTAAGTGGTTTACCGATAATGGTATTCGTACTAATTGTACTTTAATTTTCTCTGCGGGTCAAGCAATTCTTGCAGCGAAGGCAGGTGCTACTTATGTTTCTCCATTTATTGGAAGAATTGACGATAGCTCTTGGGATGGAATGGAATTAATTAGTCAAATTAGACATATTTATGATGTTCAAGGTTTCAAATCTCAAATATTAGCCGCTTCTATTCGCAATGCTTTACATATTGTAAAAGCTGCAGAAGCAGGTGCTGATGTTTGTACTTGTCCTTTAGATTCTATTTTAGGATTATTAAAACATCCTTTAACTGATATTGGTTTAGCGAAGTTCTTAGAAGACGCTAAGAAAATGTAAGCATTTTATTAGCCTTTTTTAAAATATAAAGACTAATAAAATTTACTTTAATGATTTTGAGAATCCTCGCATTTTGCGGGGCTTTTTTTATTGATGCTTCAGTGCTTCGCGCTTAGATAAATTGGAAAGATGAGGATGTGTTTTGATAAATGCTTTCACCCATTTAGCATCCGTATAGGCATAAGCACGAAGTGCCCAGCCAATGGCTTTGCGGATAAAAAATTCTTCTTCTAGTTGGCAGTGCTCAATATAGTTTGTAAGTAATTTAGTATCGGTTTTATCCTTGTACATGAGTTGAAACAAAATACTCATTCGTTGAAGCCAAATATTAGTTGACCTATTCCATTTAGAAGTGGTGGGTTGTATATATTCTGGAAATTGTAAAAAGAATTTACCAATAACATATGAGTTCGTACTGTCTACCGAGTCCCACCAACTTTTGTGGGTAATTATCCATTCTATTAAAGAAATGGTTTGCTTTGACCATAATTTTTTATGATATCCTAAAAGTTCAATGGCAAAATAATGAATTTCTCTTTGGGGTGCTGCAAAACATTCTTTAATAACTGCTGTTAATTCAGTATGATTTTTAATGGGGTGGGCTTTATAAAAATCCTTAGATAGTTTTCTTCTAATAGGTGTTTTAATCCCATAGAATTCAAATTGATTAAGCAAATAGGCTTTGGCGCCTTTAGCTACTGTAACGTTTTTATGGGCTACAAAAACTTTTTGAATGGCTATTGAGTAGGGATGCGCCATGATAAAATTGCTATAGTTAAATTTTAAAATTCAAAGTCTACAGTTCTATTGTTTTTCCTGCGGCAAAGCTAGCTCTTGCTGCTTCTAAGATGCGAATAATGTCTGTACCATGTTTAGCAGAAGTAGGAACAGCTTCGTTATGGTTAATGGCATTAGCCATTTTCTCATAAAAGGTTCCGTAATTACCTGCTAAACTAGGTATGGTTTCAGTACTTATTTTACCATCTGTATCGTTACTTAATACGCCCCATTTTTCTTTGGCTTCTACGCCCCAATTGGGGGTATTGGGTTTTTTACCTGCGAGTAAATCGTCTTCTTGTATATCTGCTCTTTGTTTAATAAAGCAACCCTTGGTCCCATAAATTTTATAGGCAGGCAATTGTTGCATGTATACCATTCCACTCGTTAATAATATTCTGTGGTTAGGGTAGTAGAGTAGTAGTGTGAAATAATCATCTACCTTGCCTACTTTTCTAGTCGTTCTTATGTCTGCAAATACCGAAATTGGCATACCACTTAATAGTAAGGCTTGGTCAATTAAGTGAGGGCCTAAATCGTATAATACCCCCGATCCTGGTGTATTGGTTTCCTTATGAACTTTAGGGCTTAAAGTGGTTCTATATCTTTCAAAAGATATTTGTATGTCTAAAAATGTTCCAATTTTATCTTCTGCAATTAATTTTTGTAGGGTTAAAAAGTCGGCGTCGTATCTTCTATTATGATATACCGCTAATTTTAAATTTAATTTTTGGGCTAAGGCATCTAGTTCTTCTGCTTCCTTAACTGTTACAGTAAAAGCCTTTTCAGTAACTACATGCTTGCCTGCTAGTAAAGCTTGCTTGGTATATTCGTAATGGGTATCGTTGGGGGTATTCACGACCACTAAATGAATGGTTGGGTCGTTTAAGATTTCTTCATAACTACCAAAAGATTTTGCATTAGGGTAAATGGCTTGAATATTTTTTTGAGACCTCTCCCAACAACCCACTAAATTAAAATGAGGGTTGGTATCAATAAAAGGCGCATGGAATAATTTTCCGCTCATGCCAAAGGAAACAAGTGCTGTGTTTATCATCCCGCTACTTGTTTTCTTATGATATTCAATGCACCACCTGCTTTAAACCACTCAATTTGTTGTTGGTTATAAGTATGGTTGGCCTCAATGGTATCTATAGTTCCGTCCTTATGTGTTAATACCAAGCTAAGTGGCTTGCCTGCTGTAAACTGCGTTAATCCGTTTACATCAATGGTATCGTCTTCTAAAATTTTATCGTAGTCCGCTTTGTTTGCAAAGGTTAATGCCAACATACCTTGCTTTTTCAAGTTGGTTTCGTGAATACGTGCAAATGATTTAGTCAATACAACACGAACACCTAAATGTCTTGGCTCCATAGCTGCGTGCTCACGAGAAGAACCTTCTCCGTAGTTCTCATCACCTACAACAATGGTTCCTACACCTGCTGCTTTGTAAGCTCTTTGTGTATTTGGAACGGTATCGTAATTGCCATTGATTTGACTTTTTACATTGTCTGTTTTTTCATTGAAGAAATTCACTGCACCTATTAATAAGTTATTTGAAATATTATCTAAGTGACCACGGAATTTTAACCAAGGGCCTGCCATTGAGATATGGTCGGTAGTACATTTTCCTTTGGCTTTAATTAATAATTTCAAAGATTTTAAATCGGTGCCTTCCCATGCTGCAAAAGGATCTAATAATTGTAAACGCTTTGAACTAGGATCCACCGCAATAGTCACTTTAGAACCGTCTTCTGCTGGTGCTTGGTAGCCTGCGTCTTCAACTGCAAAACCTTTCAATGGTAATTCATCACCAGTAGGGGCGTCTAATTTTACTTGCTCTCCTTTATTATTAGTAAGTGTATCTGTTAATGGATTGAAATTTAAATCACCTGCAATGGCCAATGCTGTAATTAATTCAGGAGAACCTACGAAGGCAAATGTATTCGGATTGCCATCGGCACGCTTTGCAAAGTTTCTATTGAAAGAATGTACAATGGTATTTTTTTCTTTTTTCTCTGCTCCTACACGCTCCCACATTCCAATACAAGGTCCACATGCATTGGCAAATACTTTCGCACCAATTTGACTAAACACTTCTAAGAAACCATCTCTTTCAATGGTGTATCTTACTTGCTCAGAACCTGGTGTAATTAAATATTCAGATTGCATGGTTAAACCTTTTGCTGAAACTTGTTTAGCTAAACTAACCGCACGGCTAATATCTTCATAAGAAGAGTTCGTACAACTTCCAATTAAACCCACTTCAATTTTGGTAGGCCATCCGTTCGCAGCAGCTGCTTCTTTCATTTTAGAAATAGGCGTTGCTAAGTCTGGAGTGAAAGGCCCGTTTAAGTGTGGCTCTAAAGTATTCAAATCAATTTCAATCACTTGATCAAAGTATTTCTCAGGGCTTGCATATACTTCAGGGTCTGCTGTTAAATGAGCAGCCACTGTATCAGCTAAGCTAGCAACATCGGCACGACCAGTAGATTGTAAATAACGGCTCATACTTGCATCGTATCCAAATGTAGAAGTGGTGGCACCAATTTCTGCACCCATATTACAAATAGTTCCTTTACCTGTACAACTCATACTAGTAGCACCTTCTCCAAAATATTCAACAATGGCACCGGTTCCACCTTTAACAGTTAGAATACCAGCCACTTTTAAGATAACATCTTTAGGCGCTGTCCAGCCATTTAACTTTCCTGTTAATTTAATACCAATTAATTTAGGCCATTTTAATTCCCATGGAAGACCTGCCATTACATCACAAGCATCTGCTCCACCTACACCAATAGCAATCATTCCTAATCCACCAGCATTGACTGTATGAGAATCGGTTCCTATCATTAAACCACCTGGGAAGGCATAGTTTTCTAAAACAACTTGGTGAATAATACCTGCACCTGGTTTCCAAAATCCTAAACCATATTTATTAGATACAGAGGCTAAGAAATCATATACTTCTTTACTATCTGCAGTAGCTACTTGTAAATCTTGTTTGGCTTCTACTTTCGCAGAAATTAAATGGTCGCAATGAACTGTGCTTGGTACCGCTACTTTAGGACGACCTGCTTGCATAAATTGCAATAAGGCCATTTGTGCAGTAGCATCTTGCATCGCAACACGGTCTGGTGCAAAATCGACATAAGAACCACCTCTTTCAAAGCTTTCTAATTTTTGATCGCTATGTAAATGAGAGAATAAAATTTTCTCAGATAAGCTTAAAGGACGACCTAATAGTTTACGAGCCGCTTCTACTTTGGCAGGCATTCCAGCATACAATTTTTTGATCATTTCGATATCAAAAGCCATGGTTCTTAGTTTTGTTGTTAAAATTGGGCCAAAGGTAAGCCAAAATTGAACCCGGTTGAAGCAAAAAATACAGTTTATATCCACTTTTTTTGATAGATTGCATTAGATTATAACGCTTTTCCTATGCAAAAAATGAAGGATTTTTTTGAATTACACGCTTTTGGGGTTTGTACCGCCATTGGAGAGCGTTTGGGTATTGCGACCAGCAAAATAAGAATGTGGTTTATCTATATTTCATTTCTCACTTTCGGCTCTCCAGTGATTGTATATATGGTACTAGCCTTTTGGAGAAGTATCCGCAGGTATATTCTACTAGGGAAAAGAAATCCTATGAAATATTTTTAGCATTATTAGTTGTAGAAACTAAATAACCGCTTTTTTAAGTCTCACTAATTTTTCTAATAAAGGTGCCAATTTATCTAAAGGCAACATGTTTGCGCCATCACTTTTTGCTTGTGCAACATTAGGATGTGTTTCAATAAATAATCCATGCGCTCCTGTGGCAATAGCTGCCTTTGCAATGGTTTCTATTAATTGAGGATTTCCTCCAGTAACACCACTAGTTTGATTAGGTTGTTGTAATGAATGCGTGCAATCCATAATGACCGGTACGCCGTTTTCTGCCATCGCAGGAATATTACGATAGTCTACTACTAAGTCTTGGTAGCCAAATGTATTACCGCGTTCTGTTAGCATTACTTTATCGTTGCCTGCTAATCTTATTTTATCTACCGCAAATTTCATGGAAGCCCCACTTAAAAATTGTCCTTTTTTGACATTCACAATTTTTCCAGTTGCGGCTGCTGCAAGAAGTAAGTCGGTTTGGCGACAAAGGAAAGCTGGTATTTGTAAAATATCAATATATTTTGCAGCAATAGCTGCTTCGTCGTGCGCATGAATATCTGAAGTGGTAGGTACTTTGAATGCGGCACCCACTTTTTTAATGAGTTCCATTCCTGTATCGTCGCCAATGCCTGTAAATGAATTTGCACTTGTTCTGTTTGCTTTTCTATAGCTTGCTTTAAATACATAAGCAATACCTAGGTTCTTACATAAGGTAGAAACCTTCTCTCCAATTTCCATTACTAATTCTTCATTCTCAACAACACAAGGGCCAGCGATTAAAAAAAATTGGTCTGCATCGTAGCTTTGGTCTTTAAATAAATCTTTTAAAAATGGAGCGTTCATTTGATACTGTTTTGAGCTAGCAAAGCTAGCGTATTTAAAATCTTAATCCAAGGCCAATGCCTAGTCCTCTTAAGCCCCACCAAGGGCCTTCAGTATCCACCGAAGCCTTGCTTGCAGTTACAGTAGATCTTAATCTAAAAGGGTCTGCCTTGGTATTGTCTAATACATCTTTCAATGCATCTTGGGCTGGTTTAGGCAAGCCAATTGGAGGACTAAATTCAAGTTTACCAGTAGATGTTCCATAATGGCCTCCTATAAAGGAAATGTCTAAAACTAGTTTAGTTAATAATTGAAATTGCATTCCTATATGGGCGCCATAGCTCTGTGATCTAATTGTACCCTCTAAAGTAGCTAAGGCAGTTATAGGTTTTACAATTTCGGCAGGAAAAATTTTATCAGGTGTATAGGTATATGAAGTGGGAACTGATAAGTCGTAATTGCCATAGCGAATATAAGGCCCTATATAAAAACCAGACATTTTAGACAAACCTAAATAAAAACGGCCTTCGAATGTAATAGTGGTATTGCCAAATTTAAAATTATCAAAATTGATTGCAGGGTTATCAATGAATTGTTTCGCAATTGATTTTAAAGGCAGTTTAGAAAGTGGCATATTTTTATAATTCACCGACAAAGAAATAAAGTGGTTAATACTTTTTTCGTAAGTGATATTATAGTTATTGATAGCGTCGGCCGATAAATTTGTTTTTAAAATATTACTTCCTCCAATTAAACTTTGAGAAGAAGCGTTGATTGCTATGATTATGAAAAAGAGTATAAATATTTTTTTCATAAATTTATTTTATAGCACTTAAGTCGGCTACTGTTTTATTATCCAATATAATTAGTGTATTATCTCTTACAGCAGCCATTACTTTATTAATACCGCATTTTTTTTCATTGCAATCGGCACATTTTTCATAAAAATTTAAACTCACGCAAGGTAGAAGGGCAATGGGGCCTTCAATAATTCTAAAAATGGATGATAATTTTATTTTTTCAGGCGCTTGTGCAAAGAAGTAGCCTCCATGTTTTCCTTTTTTACTTTCTAAAAAACCTGCTTTTCTAAGTGATAGTAAAATATTCTCCAAAAACTTAATGGGTATATTTTTTTGACGCGCTATTTCTGCAATTAAGATAGGATCATCAGTATGCTTCTCCACCATATAGGAGAGCGCTTGCAAAGCATATTGAGTTTTTTTGGATAGCATAAAAAGTGATTAAAGACCTAGAACGTCTTTCATGGTAAAGATACCCATTTTTTGATTGGCAAATTCGGCTGCTAATACTGCACCACCGGCAAAGCCTTTACGCGTATGGGCTGTATGCGTTATTTCAATACTATCAATTGGCGAGTCATAAGTAACGCTATGTGTTCCGGGGGCGGGGTCAATTCTTTCAGAGCGAATTATTAAGTCGCTCGCCTCGTTACTTGCCTCATTCACCCATTTATTTTTTCTTCCTATTTTGGCTAGTATTTGTTCTGCTAAACTAATGGCTGTTCCACTTGGGGCATCCTTTTTTTCGGTATGATGTGTTTCAGTCATAGATACATCATAATGAGCGTAGGGCTCCATTAATGCAGCCACTTGTTTATTAATTTCAAAAAATAAATTTACCCCAATACTAAAATTGCTTGCGTAAATTAAACAGCCTTTTTTTTCTACACAAAGCTTTTTAGCATTTTCAAAATTATCCAACCATCCAGTAGAGCCACTTATAACAGGCACACCCCACTGAATACATTTAGTAATATTTTCAAAAGCAGTATGGGGTCCGGTAAATTCAATGGCAACATTAGCCTTTTGTATATTTTCTTTTGTAAAATCTGCTGTATTAGATACATCAATTTTTAGAACAATTTCGTGCCCCTTTGCTATCGCTATTTCTTCAATGGCTTTACCCATTTTACCATATCCTATAATTGCTATTTTCATTCCCTTATTTTTAAATTATTTTGAATGCTTACTTTTAAAATGAAATTGCAAAGAGAGTCCTGTTTGTTGTTGTTGAGGTTGAACAAAAGGCACCATTCTAAAAGATAAATTATTACTTACATCAAATTCTTTTAACTGGCCTGATACCGTTGCATCTACTACATTCACTCCCCAAGCAAGTATAAACCACATAATAGAGTAGTCTCTATCTCTTCTAAATATATTACGGTAGCTCTGCAAAGAACCAATACTTAAATTTTTCAATTTTGAGTCAATTTTGGATAGGTCACTATTATCGCCATTCTCTGCTTTAAACCTTGCTTCATAAGCAAACTTTGTTTTCAGGTACATATCATTATTGTACAAATAAGTGGAAGCGGGTATTGCTAGTACACCATACACTAAAGGTAGTTTCCAATATTGTTTATTGTATAACTGTCCCCAACCAGGTAGTATGGCCGACCTTCTAGTAGCACGACGAGGATTATGATGTTGTACGGTATCTGTTTTTTGGAGATAGGCACTATCTTGGCTATAAGCAGATGGCTGCATCATTAGCAGCAGCAGTAAAATGGTGAGTAGCCGCATCCTAAATAAATTCCTTTTAAAAAATGTTACTAGCTAATGCTTAATTGCATTGCTTCTAGTATTTTATTTAAACCGTTAAGATCAGAGTATTCAATCGTAATTTTTCCGCTACCATTTTTTTGGTGTTGTAAAATAACCTTGGTTGATAAATGACTGGTTAATTTATCTTCTAATTTTTTATATACTGGAGACAATTGGTTTTTTGCAGAAGCCACAGAAGGCTTAAAGGCCTTGCCTGCTAAATTCATTTTACGAATTAACTCTTCTGTTTGCTTGACGGTTAAACCTTTCTCTGTAATTTCTTTGAATAAGAATAATTGCTTCTCAATTTCTTTACCTAATAATAGTTTGGCTAAACTTACACTTAAGCTGCCGCTGCGAAGCGCTGCTTGTAAGCTAGGCGGAAGTTCTAATAATCTTATATAGTTAGAAATAGTAGACCTATCTACGCCCATTCTTTCTGCTACTTTTTCCTGCGTGTAACTTAATTCTTCCATCATGCGTTGATAGCTTAATGCAATTTCAATTTCATTAAGGTCCACTCTTTGTAAGTTCTCAAGTAAGGCTAATTCTAATAATTCTTTATCGTTGCCAGTTCTAACATAGGCTGGTAAATCGCTTAAGCCTGCTATTTTTGCTGCACGAAAACGACGCTCACCTGCTATTAATTGGTATTTCCCATTGGCTAATTGCGCAACAGTAATAGGTTGTATTAAATCATGTATTTGAATAGAATTGGCTAGTTCTTTCAATGCTTTTTCATCAAAATCTTTTCTAGGATTCTTTGGATTAACAACAATGTCTGTTAAGAGTACACGATTGCTGGCTACGGCTTTTTCTATGACCGCAGGTTGTACTCTTCCTGCTGGGTTCTTGTAATCCGCGTCTATATTTTGCAATAGAGAGCGAAGTCCTTTTCCAATGAGGTCTTTATTAGGGGTGCTCTTGCTCATAATTAATCTATTATACGCTCGGCATTACTCATATTCGTCATGCCATTTTTTTGTAAAATTTCTTTTGCTAGGTTTAAGTAGTTAACGGTGCCCTTGCTATCTGCATCATATAAAATAACAGGCTTACCTACACTAGGGGCTTCACTTAAACGTGTGTTTCTATGAATAATGGTAGAAAATACCATTTCATCAAAATGTTTACGTACTTCACTTACGACTTGATTGCTTAAACGAAGTCTTCCATCGTACATGGTCATTAAGATACCTTCAATTTGTAATTCAGGGTTTAACCTGCTTTGAACAATTTTAATAGTATTTAATAATTTACCTAAACCTTCTAATGCAAAAAATTCGCATTGTACAGGCACAATAACACTATCGGCGGCCACTAATGCATTCACGGTAATTAAACCTAAAGAAGGTAAACAGTCAATAATAATAAAGTCGTATTGATCGGAAATAGGGGCAATTAATTCTTTTAATACATTCTCTCTATTAGGTAGGTTCACTAATTCAATTTCGGCACCCACTAAATCTATATGAGAGGGAATTACATCTAAATGAGGAATTTCTGATTTTAATATAATATCGGAAAGCGGCGTTTGATTAATCATACCGTCGTATAAGCTGGTAGTGATATTATGTAAATCAAATCCAATACCAGTAGTACTATTTGCTTGAGGATCGGCATCAATTAATAGCGTTCTGTATTCCAATACGGCCAAACTTGCCGCAATATTTATGGCAGAAGTGGTTTTACCCACACCTCCTTTTTGATTCGCTATTCCTATTATTCTAGCCATAAACTGGATATCCTTAATTTCTGCCAAAAATAAGGCATAAATGCTAACAATTTGGCCTTAATTTTGTGCTTTAAATTTTAATATGCGCAAGCCCTTATTTCTAGTCGTTCTCATCACTGTATTGATTCTCATTGACTTTTACATCTACCATGTATTAAGGATCTTGATGCAGGGGGCCTCTGCTGGTACTAGGACCACAGTGGGCCTAATTTATTGGGCTTTGTGTATTATGAGCGTTAGTTCCTTTTTGCTATTTCCATATATCACGAACCCTTACTTTAAGCAGTATATTTTTTCTATTGGAATTGGTTGGGTCCTAACCCAAATTTTTATGGTTTTGTTCTTCCTAGTGGATGATTTAAGAAGAGGGGCTTTTTGGACAATGGGTCAGGCTGCATCCATAACGGGTGCTAAATTTATGAATACTGAAAACGGAATTCCAAGGTCTACATTTTTAAGTTGGATGGGAGTGGGTTTATCTTCCACTTTATTTTTTTCGCTTTTATATGGCTTTGGTAATAAGTATAATTACAAGGTCATTAAAAAGAAGATTGCCTTAAAAGGTTTGCCCAGCTCTTTTAAAGGTTTTAAAATTATTCATATCAGCGATATTCATAGTGGCAGTTTAAAAGATAAAGCGGCGGTATTAAAAGGCATTGAATTAATTGAAAAACAAAATGCCGATTTAGTTCTATTTACAGGCGACTTAGTCAATGACCGTGCCTCAGAAATGTACAACTGGATGGATGTTTTTGGCAAAATTAAAGCGCCACATGGGGTATTTAGTACTTTAGGTAACCACGATTATGGAGATTATGTAAAATGGGATTCGACAGAGGAGAAAAAGCAAAATTTAGAAGCCCTCAAAAAAGTACACTATGATTTAGGATGGCGTTTGTTAATGAATGAAAATACGAGTATTGAAAAAAATGGAGAAAAAATTAAAATAGTGGGTATTGAGAATTGGGGTGCGAAAGCGCGTTTTCCAAAATATGGTAAAATGGATTTAGCCATGCAAGGGGTTAGTAAGGAGGATGTGGCCATATTATTAAGTCATGACCCAAGCCATTGGGAGGCAGAAGTGATTCCAAAATATTCAAATATTCAATTAACCTTGTCGGGTCACACCCATGGTATGCAATTTGGACTAGAGAACCCTTATTTTAAATGGAGTCCAGTACAATGGGTATATAAACAATGGGCAGGTATTTATGATAATAAAGACCAACAATTGTATGTTAACCGTGGTTTTGGTTTTCTAGGATACCCAGGTAGGGTAGGTATTTTACCAGAAATAACTTTAATTGAATTGACTTAGCTAATAGATGTAACTTTATATTCTATCAAAAATAAATGATATGAAAAAACTATTCTTGATTTTAATTTGCATGATAGCATTGAATGCTCAAGCGCAAAATAAATTTGCTCTTGGTATCAAGTTGGGACAAAACTTTACAAGTGTTAACAATGTAAATGTGGATCGCAATGCAGCTTCCTTTCATCTAGGTGCTGCAGCACAAATTGGCCTAGGTTCTTCTTTTAGTATTGCCCCTGAAGTTATATTAACGCAAACTAAATTAGAGTCAAATCCTAGTGTATTAGAATTATTGGGCAATAGCGCATTGAAGCCTGAGACCTATCATTTGAATTATTTAGCCATTCCTGTATTAGCGCAGTACAAAGTTTTTAAAAGTTTTGTTATTCAAGCAGGTCCTCAGTATAGCATTTTATTGGATCAAAAAAAAGATGGCAAAGAATCCGCCAGACTAGCTTTCAATACTGGGGAGTTTGCAATTGTGGGAGGTGCAAAACTAGACATGAATGGGTTCTTTGTATACGGCAGGTACGTCATTGGTATGAACAATATTCGCTCAGCTGACGAACTCTCTTCTAATTTGGGCGACCAATCTACTTGGAAAACGCGTCAATGGCAATTAGGTCTTGGCTTTAGTTTATTTAACTTCTAAGCTTACTTTTAACACATTCGTAAAAATAAATTAATTTATTTAAATAGGGTTGGATGCGTTTCATCCCAGTTGGTTGCTTTTTGATAAGCCTGTGCAATAGATAATATAGTGGCCTCGTCATATAAATTGCCCACGAAACTAATACCAGTGGGTAAATTTGATCTTTTATCAAAGCCAGTAGGTACGCATACTACCGGGTTACCTGTTAAATTAGTAATAGCCGATTGATTGCCATCGCCTCTAGATGGGCAAATAATGACATCATACTGCTGCATCACTTCATTTACTTTTTGCATAAGCGTGTAACGATGTCTTTGTGCATTAATATATTCTACTGCAGGCACAAAGCGGGCTGTTCTAAAAGAGTTTGGCCAATCGTTTTTTGTTTGTCTTGTAAGTGCATCATCAATATTCATTCTTGTCATTTCATCAAATTGTGCAGCACATTCAACACCAATGACTACATCCATGATATTGAAATTGTATACACCACTGTCTGGAAAATTAACTGGAATTAATTGAACGCCTAATTTTTTAAATTCTTCTAATACTTTAAATTCATTTCTAGACGTATCTTTTATTTTATCAAAATAATTTTTAGCGTACCCAATTTTTAATTTTTTAATGTCTTTATTGGGTGTGTAATTAAATGGCATATTCACAGCACTGCCATCTTTGCCATCGGTACCATGAATATAATTAAATACAATCGCTGCATCTGCAGCAGAGCGGCAAATAGGGCCTACTTTGTCTAAGCTATAACTTAATGCCATGGCACCTGAACGGCTAATACTTCCGAATGTGGGTCTTAAACCAGTGGCACCACAAGTAGTAGAAGGAGATACAATACTGCCCCAGGTTTCCGTACCAATGGCAAAGGGTACTAATCCTGCTACTGTTGCAGAAGTAGAACCTGCAGAAGATCCAGAAGATCCATAGTTTAAATTCCAAGGATTTTTAGTTCTTCCTCCATACCAATAATCGCCCATGGCTAAAGCACCTAAAGTAAATTTAGCTACGAGTACTGCACCCGCATCTCTTAGTTTAGTATATACAAATGCATCTTCTTCAATTATTTGATTTTGATAAGGCGCTGCTCCCCAGGTAGTCTTGGTTCCTTTTACAGCGAATAAATCTTTTAAGCCATAAGGTATACCATGAAGTAAGCCTCTGTATTTTCCTTGTGCTAATTCTGCATCTGCTTTTTTAGCTTCCGCGTAAGCGATATCTTCTTGTATACTAATTACACATTGTAAAGTGTCTCCCCATTTTTTAATTCTATCAATAAAAAATTGAGTAAGCGCTAGGGAACTAATTTTTTTATTTTTAATTAACGAGGCCAATTGTTCAAGGGTATAAAATGCTAAATCATTTTTATTGGTAGGTAATTGTACTGTATTATCTAATTTCCAAGCAATGGTTTTTTGAACTGTATTAAAATGCATGCCAGGTACCACTGGTGTTTGCCACATACTTAACGGTACGCTATTGGCTAAAGGCAAACGGTGCATTGCTTTATAGTTCGCTAAGTTGTCAATGACATCGGAATATAAAGTATCAATTTCTTTGGTGGTAAAACTAATATCATACAGTTTGGCACTGCTAATTAAGTCTGTTTTTTGAATAGTACTGTCTTGTGCTGAAACAAATAGACCAATAGATAATAGGAAGCTTGTAAATAGGATGCGCATAAATGATTTATTTAATTGCATCAAAGGTAATATTACCTATTTGGTTTTGGGTGACTAAAGCGTCTTTTTTGCCCACCATTCGCCATAGCCTTAGACCTTGCGTGACCTGAATTGCCTCTTCCTTGTTGTTTTGCCTCTTTAATAGGATTAAAGTTGGTCATCGGGAAGGGGTGGTTTTCAATAACGGGTACTTTTTTAGCAATTAGCTTTTCAATATCTTTTAAAAATGCTCTTTCTTCCGCATCACAGAATGAAATGGCTGTTCCACCTGCGCCAGCACGACCTGTTCTTCCAATACGGTGCACATAGGTTTCTGGAATATTCGGAATTTCATAATTCACTACATAGGCTAGTTCATCTACATCAATGCCTCTAGCTGCAATATCGGTAGCTACTAATACACGCGTAGTTTGTGCCTTAAAATTTGTTAAAGCTCTTTGTCTTGCATTCTGCGCTTTATTACCATGAATGGCTTCTGCTTTGATATTGTTTTTCAAAAGTAGGTTGACTACTTTGTCAGCTCCATGTTTAGTTCTTGTAAAAACCAAGGCAGTTTTAATAGCCGTGTTTTTTAGAATTTCAATAAGCAAAGCATTTTTATTTACTTTATCTACAAAGTAAACCGATTGTACAATAATATCAACGGTGGAGGATACCGGAGTAACACTTACTTTCAATGGATGAAATAAAATAGTATTCGCTAAGCTTACAATTTCTGGAGGCATGGTGGCAGAAAAGAAAAGGGATTGTCTTTTTTTAGGAAGTACGGCTAATAATTTTTTGACATCATGCACAAATCCCATGTCCAACATTCTATCCGCTTCATCTAGTACAAATATTTCTACTTCTCTAATATTTAAATGTCCTTGATTCATTAAGTCTAGTAATCTTCCGGGGGTGGCAATGACTACATCTACACCATTTCTTAATGCAGTTACTTGTGGGCCTTGTCCAACGCCCCCAAATATAACAGTACAGTTTAAACCGGTATGTCTGCCATAAGCATTAAAGCTTTCTCCAATTTGTATGGCTAATTCTCTTGTAGGGGTTACAATTAAACTTCTAATTTTTTTTCTTCTCTCCTGTGTTTTGCTTTTAACTAATAATTGTAAAATAGGGAGGGTGAAAGCAGCCGTTTTACCGGTACCTGTTTGGGCGCAACCCAATAGATCTTTGCCTTGTAAAACTATGGGTATAGATTCTGCTTGAATGGGCGTGGGGGTTGTATACCCTTCTTCTTGAATGGCCTTCAATAAGGGCTCTATAAGACCTAGGGTCTGAAAATTCGTGTTCATAATAGACTGCAAGGTAGTGCAATTATTCCACGGTTACACTTTTGGCGAGATTACGAGGCTTGTCAACGTCAATACCTTTGGCAATACCTACATAATAACTTAAAAGTTGCATTGGTATAACACTTAATAAAGGGGCAATGACTTCGTCTATTGCAGGCACAAACATAATATTATCTGACATAGTGGGTAGCACTTGGTCTCCCACACTAGCCACTGCTATAATTTGTCCTTTTCTTGCTTTAATTTCTTGAATATTAGATACTACTTTATCATAGTACATGTCCTTGGTGGCAACAAATACAACAGGTAAGTTTTCATCTACTAAAGCAATGGGTCCGTGTTTCATTTCTGCCGCTGGATATCCTTCTGCATGTATATAAGTAATCTCTTTTAATTTTAATGCGCCTTCTAGTGCAATGGGGAAATTATAACCTCTACCTAAATATAAAAAGTCTTTAGCATCTTTAAATTTCAAAGCAATTTTTTCTATCACAGAAGTGTCGGCTAAAATTTCTTTTACTTTTTCTGGAACCGATGCTAATTCATTTACTAAGTGCACATATCTTTCTTCCGTAATACTTGATTTTGCTTTCGCCATTTTAAGTGCTATCATCGCAATTACCGTTAATTGACCGGTAAAGGCCTTAGTACTAGCCACACCAATCTCAGGACCTGCATGTGTATAGGCGCCAGCATTACTTAACCTAGCAATACTACTACCCACTGCATTCACGATACCGAATATAAAGGCTCCTTTTTCTTTGGCACTTTCTAAAGCCACCAGTGTGTCTGCGGTTTCTCCACTTTGTGAAATAGCAATAATAACATCACCAGCATGTATCACAGGATTGCGGTATCTAAATTCAGAAGCGTATTCCACTTCCACCGGTATGCGACATAATTCTTCTATTAAGTATTCTGCATACAAACCCGCATGCCAGCTAGTACCACAGGCTACAATAATAATGCGTGAGGCCTTGGTCAATGCTTCTATATGATTATCCACACCAGCCATTACAATTTCTAATTGCTCATGCAAAAGCCTTCCTCTTAAACAATCATAAATAGTATCGGGTTGTTCGAAAATTTCTTTCAACATAAAATGTTCATAGCCGCCTTTTTCAATAGCTGCTAATTCCATATCTAATTTTTGAATAAAAGGAGTTTGCTTTTCATTGCCTAAATTTTTCAAGATAAGCTCGTCTTTTCTTACAATGGCAATTTCATAATCATTTACATACACCACTTCTTTGGTGTATTCTATAATAGGAGAGGCGTCGCTTGCTAAATAATGTGCCTCTTTTCCAATACCAATGACCAAGGGACTTCCTTTTCTGGCAGCAATAATAGTTTCAGGATCATCCTGATCAATTAATAAAATACAATAAGCACCCACAATTCTTTTTAATGCAATTCTTAAGGCTTCTTCTAAATCACACTTATTATTGTCTTGAATATCTTGAATAAAATTTTCATTACCAACGGCAACAGACGTACTCCAGTGAGACTGCTTTTCAGATATTCCGTTCATGAGTTCGTACTCCACCCACTCATGGTGTGTCTGGCGCAGACACTTGTCGTCCTGAAGACCAAAATAATCTCGCAAAGCATTTCTGTTAACTACTGAGTAACGTTGTTTGGGGTTTTGGATTTCATTGTAGCCGCAGATCTTATATTCAGACGGATGTCGAACGACACCTGCCCGTACCA